>NZ_JAUBPE010000024.1:0-82600 GCF_036700565.1 Microcoleus pseudofavosus SVA1_A4 | reverse complement strand
TGTCTGCTTTCGCGATAAATTCGGTTTAGCAATTTCAAGGAAAGTGGATTGATATCTCGAAGTAAAAACATATAAAATTTCTTTGAATACAACTTGATATTTTCAGTATATCATATTAGTTGATTTGTGTAATTAATTTTGTTGAGCTACTTAGGATGCCAAAATTATCGCAGAAACCCGGTTTCTGGGCTGAGGCGCGCATGGAGCCTCAGAAACCGGGTTTCTTAACTAAATCGGGCGTGACGATGCCAGAATTATCGCAGAAACCCGGTTTCTTGGATGGTCGCGTGGGGAGTCAAAAACTGGGTTTAGCTCGTTCCCAGACTCCTTCCTGGTAACGAGGACAGGCTTTTGCCATAAACCAAAAAACCCAAGCACAGCCTATCTTTACAAATCTTTATCTAAGAGTTACCGATATATCGCGATATGTCGTATAGTAGAGAAAGTTGATTTAGGATTCACATATGTTTAGACACTTTCGTTTCCACTTTCCGGCACTTGTATCGGCAGGAGTCAGTGAAGAGGATCTATCGCTTATCAGTCATTGGTTCCAGCATGGCAAGGATCGTGGCACGCCTCATCGCGGGCATCATGGCAAGCACTTTGGCGATGAAGTATTTGGTCGCGGGTGGGGAGACGAACACCGGACTCGTCGGGGTGACATCAAGTTCATCCTGCTGGAATTGTTATCCGAACACCCTGCTCATGGTTACGACTTGATCAAAAAAATGGAAACCCAAAATAGCGGTTTCCGTCGCCTCAGTCCCGGCTCAGTATATCCAACACTCCAGATGCTGGAGGACGGTGGTTATCTAAGCAGCACACAGGAAGGCGGTAAGAAGATTTACACGATTACTGATGAGGGCAGACAACTCTTGGCAGAGCGTGCCCAACAGGAAACTTCAGGCTCTCCTTGGGATGCCTTCAAAACCGTAATGATGGGTAAGCCCCAAGAGTTTATTGAGTTGCGGAATGTGACTACAGAATTAGCTGCTGCTGTGATGCAAGTTGCTCGCAGCGGCAATGTTGAGCGAATCAATCGGGTGCGCGAGCTTTTAGAACAAGTTAAACGGGAAATTTACGGGATTCTTGCTGAGAAATAAGTGATATTGCAGAAACCCGGTTTTTTGGATGGTTGGACTAGGCGCGCGGGGATTCAGAAACCGGGTTTCTTCGGAAAATCTCGTGAGGATGCGTAAATTCTCGTAGAAACCCGGTTTCTTGGACTAGGCGCGCGGGGATTCAGAAACCGGGTTTCTTCGGAAAATCTCGTGAGGATGCGTAAATTCTCGTAGAAACCCGGTTTCTTGGACTAGGCGCGTGAGGATTCAGAAACCGGGTTTCTTAACTAAATCGGCCGTGAAGATGCCAAAATTATCGCAGAAACCCGGTTTCTTGGACAACGAGGATTCGGCTAGTTATTAACTTCCAGATAAAATCTCTTCCAGTGCTAATTTCAGCGTCGGATATTGATATTGAAAACCGCTAGCTAAAGTTTTTTTCGGCAACACTTTCTGCCCTTCCAGAACAACTTTTGCCCCGTCTCCCAACAGCATTTCTAAAGCAAAACTTGGCACCGGCAACCAAGAAGGCCGACTTAAAACTTCTCCTAAAGTTTGGCACAATTCATTCATCCGCACCGGATTAGGTGCTGTCGCATTCAAAACACCTTGAACTTGCGAATTTTGCAGAGTATACAAAATTAAATCAACTACATCCTCGCGATGAACCCAAGAAAACCACTGTTTTCCTGTCCCAATCGGGCCGCCTGCAAATAGTTTAAAAGGTGGCAGCATTTTTGCTAGCGCGCCTCCCATTCCCAAAACTATCCCCAGCCGCAAAATTGCTAGCCGCGTTCCCGCATTTTTTACAGGTTGGGCGGCTGCTTCCCAGTCTTTGCACACTGCTGCTAAAAAATCGTTTCCCGCGAGGCTCGTTTCGTCAAACTCAGCAGTTTCGCTGGTTCCGTAATAGCCGATCGCCGATGCGCTAACCAACACAGATGGTCTAGGATTAGCATTGACGATCGCCTCGACCAATTTTGCCGTCGTCAGTCTGCGACTATCCAGAATTGCTTGCTGGCGCGCCTCTGTCCACCTTTCCTCTGCAATCGGAACCCCAGCTAAATTGACAACACCATCGCAGCCCGCGATCGACTTTTGCCAATCACCAGACTCCGCAGGAGTGTAGGCGACAACTTCCAAATTCGGATAAGCTGAAGCCGGAAAAACTCGGCCAGCCTTCGCCGCATCCCTGCTCAAAACTACCACTTGATGTCCCGCAGCTTGCAGCTTTTCCACCAGCCGGCTACCTACAAATCCCGTTGCTCCCGCGATCGCTACTTTCATCTTTTACCCGCAATGCACATCAACAGTAGTTTAGACGATCGTCCAAACTTGTTTTGAATTATACAAAAATAAAGAGCAGCCTCGATCGCCTCCACACAAGCCAAGTGTATTTTCATTAAACTGATAAAGGACGCGAGGATTAAAAACAATGCCTGCAAAAAAACCAAAGCTTCTAATTGCTGCCGCCATCGTCGCAGCAGGTAGCGCCGCGGTCTACTTTTACTTCCAGGGTTTGAACAACAAAGTATTCAACCCTCAAGAGAGTGCCAAAGTTATACCTGACGAAGCAATGATGGCCGCGTTTATCTCCCCCAATCCCCAAGCGCTGTCACAGTTGCAGCGATTTGGCACGCCAGGGGCTCAAAAGTTGATCGGTCAGGGTTTGAAGGCCTTTCAAGAACAAAGCTTGGCAGGCACTCAAATCGACTTTGACAGGGACTTAAAGCCTTGGCTGGGGGGGGTGATGGTCGCTTTGTTGCCCCCTGATGCTATGGCGAAAACCGAGCCTCCAAAACTGCTGGTAGTAGTCAGTGTGAAAAATAAAATTAGCGCTTGGAATTTTGCGAATAAATTAAAATCTCAGCCCGGTGCAACCACTACTGAAAGCGAGTATAAAGGAGTTAAAATTTCTGAGATTGCAGAACCAACTGGCAAGCGCTACAGTGTGGCTTTGCTGAACGACCAATTAGTGATGGCTCCTTTGAGAAAGCCTGTGGAATTGGCGATCGATACTTTTAAAGGAGAACCCTCCCTAGCCACCCAGCAGAGTACAAGTAAGTTTTTCTCCGAGAGTGCTGGGGTAAAGAATCCGATCGCTACTATTTTTATTGCTGAATATCCTGCTGCAATGCAGCAATTGAAAGCTAATTTGCCCGCAGATTTCCAGTTGCCTTCGACAGTGTTTTCGCAGTTCAAACAAGTTAAGTCTTTGGTTGCGGGAATTGGCGCGGACAGTGCGGGATTGAGGGTAAAAACTATCGCTCAGTTAGACCCGAAATTCGCGCAGCAAAATCCACAAGTCGCATCGAAATTGTTACCCAGATTTCCCGGCGAAACCATTGCTTTAGTCGGCGGCAAGGGAATCGATCGAATTTGGTCGCAAGCAACCGCCGAGGCAAAAGATAGCCCGGAAGTTGACAGGGGAGTTCAGCAGGTGAGAGATAGTTTTAAGCGGTTGGATCTGGATGCGGATCGTGATGTTTTTGGTTGGATGAATGGGGAATTTGCGATCGGGGCGATCGGTTCGGATCGAGGCATTTTGTCTCAGTTGGGGATGGGGGCGGCGATGATTTTTGAAACGAGCGATCGCCCCGCAGCGGAAGCAACCCTGAAAAAACTCGATGCGATCGCCAAAAGCAATCCTACAGTCAGCATCGCCCCCCGACAAGTTCAAGGAAAGGAGGTTACGGAGTGGACAATACCCCAGCAAGGGACTTTATTCGGGCACGGCTGGCTGAATCAAAATACGATGTTTGTAGCTTTCGGCGGGCCTTTAGTTGATGTGATTAGTGTTACGCCGCCGCAGCCGTTAAGCAGCAGTCCGAGTTTTCAGGCGATCGCCACTTCTTTACCGCAAGTCAACCAAGGTTACTTTTACATAGATATGGAAAAAACCATGTCTTGGGCTAACCAATATTTGCTCGCAGTACAGCCAAATTTAGTTTCGCCGCCCGTCGCTGAATTGCTCAATTCTCTCCGAGGAATTAGCGTAGCCACAGCTTCGACAGAACCGACAACAGCTCAGCTTGAAATGCTTTTTGCCTTGAAATCTAACAATTAGGGAATCGGGAATTGGTAATCGGTAATCGGGAATTGGTAATTCTTCCTTCTATCCGTTAAATCCCGTATACGGCTTCGTTGCCTAATTTCCTTCGTACAAAAAAACGTACAAAAAAGATGCTGCCCTCAATGGAGGGCAGCTACTCAAATAAAGCATCTTAAAGTCTCTCAAAACTTCAGAATTAACCTTCAGACATTCCAGATTTATTCGGCAATTGCAAATCATCCGGATCTACATAATGACAAACTGCTTTGTCCATGCAAATCAAAGCCCAACCGGACTTATCAATGCTCATCAGCTTGTAAGACGCTGGCTGAATAAAGAAACCTTTGTGATTGCGGGTTGCTGGCTTGATGTTAACGTGGCTTTCAGTGCTCATAGTCTTACAACTCCTGGTACTAATTAACTAAGCTTGTATTCCGTCGGACTTTGTGAATCGTCTAAGTTTTCAAATACTAGCACTGACTTCCTGAGTTTTCCATAAAGTTATTTATTGATTTATTACGATGTCGTAATAAATCCCAAAGCCGATTTCCTCGATCCCCGCTCAAAAATCGGCTTGTTTGCGCGGCTAGGGTTCAAAAAGCCACTGTTTAACGCGGGCGAGACTCTTCCAGTCCGGTTTTCTGCTTAATCCTTCTTCAAAATTCTTTTTAACTTCATCGAGCAACTCTTCGGAAGCCATCAGGATTTGCTGAGCGATTTCTACGTGAGGGCGCACTCCTTTCTCTTTGAGGTCGAGGATGGCGACTGCTAGGTTGATGCGAGCTTGGGGGTCGTGAGGGTTCAATTTAACGGCGGTTTTCGCGGCCTTTTGAGCCGGTGCGGGTTTATCTTCCAAGAGGTAGAGCCACGCGAGGCTAGCCCAGGCATTGCCATTTTTGGGAGCTTTCTCGCACACTTCTTTAAACACGGGAATCAGATTAGCAGGGGCTTCGCCAGCTTGGTAGCGATCGAAACCGTCTTTAAACAATTCTTCAGGGGTCATTCGATTTTGGATTTGAGATTTGGGATGTTGGATGGAAAAGGGCGTGGGGCAGTTAACAACTTTATGCCCCATGCCCTATTTTCCACTTTTTTATGTAGAAAAAGAACTGCCACAGCCGCAAGTTTGAGTCGCGTTGGGGTTAGTAAACTGAAAGCCGCCCCCGATCATAGCATCGCTGAAGTCGAGCACCAAACCGTAGAGATAAAGAATGCTCTTGCGATCGCAAACTACCTGAAAACCGTCGTAGTCGAACACTTCATCGTCGGATTTCACAGTGCTGGGGTCTGCGAAATCCATCACGTAAGACATCCCAGAACAGCCGCCCTGGCGCACTCCTACCCGCAAGCAGAGGTCTTTACCTTGTTTTTCTCTGAGACCTAAAACTTGACGGACTGCGGAGTCCGTCATTTGAATGCCCCGCTTTTGTGAAATGGCTTGAGTCATTTTCCGAACTCCTGATACTGTTCAATGCTAAGAGTTTCTCTTATTTACTTATTGTACAGGACTGCTGGAGCTTCGGCTGTTGAGGGTTTATGATTGAGAGGCAGCGGTTGACCCTTCGTGGCACCGCAACCATGCTTCACCCAACGGGCTTACTCTATGGCAGCGCTGAATCGCTCTACTCTTCGTCGGCTACAAAACTTACCTCAAATTCCCAGCGTGTGGGAGGGCGATCGCCGACCCTTATCTAATGCTGACTCGCACATGATGATAGATGACGATGATGTTCTAGAAGCTGGTGGCGAGTGCATTCTCTGGGTCGATGGCTCCGAAGGAGTCGTGAGGGCTATGGATATGGTAGGCCCCGATGTCGGCCCAGAGGCGATCGTCCGAGCTCTGCTGCGGGCAATGGAACATCCCCAAAGTCCGGCGCCTGCAGTCCGCCCCCAAAAAATAGTAGTCAAAAACCGAGAAATTCAATTTTATCTGCGGGGCGTACTTCAAGATTTAGGTATTTCCATTGACTACGTACCCGAATTACCCTTAATTGACGAAATATTTCGGGGAATGGAAGAGGTGGCTGTCAATCGGCCTCCCGAGTTGCCACCTCAGTACGCTGAAGTTTTAATCGAAAAAGCTGCTCACATTTGGCATGACGCGCCGTGGCGGACTTTGAGCGAACACCAAATTATATCTATTGAAATCAATCAGTGGGATGTCGGCAGCCTCTACGTGTCCGTATTGGGGCAAGGCAGAATGGATTACGGAGTTTTGCTTTACCGCTCTCTAGAGTCCTTGAAGCGGTTTCGAGAGCGAGTCGTCAACGATGATTCTTTTGAAGATTTAGAACAGGCTTTTTTAGGGCAAGACTGTTTGTTCCTCACATTTGAAAGTGCTGGCGATATTGATGAGGACGACGACGAAGAAGAAATTGATTTAGCCGATTTGCCTCCATCGGAAATTGAACCGAATTTTGGCAACCTGCATCCTTTAGAAGGATTGCGATCGATTCTTTACGAAGAAGAAGCTCTGACAATGTTAGTTGCTCTCGAAGCATTTCACCGCTTTTTCCGCAACGGTCGCCGCAAACTTGCAGCAGAAATATTTCCCACTCTCAGCAGCCGCTACCGCATCCCAGTTCCCCAATCAGACGGGGAAACTCAGCAGGTATCCGTTAAAGTTTCGACGATGCCTGATGTGTCCGACGAATTATTACAGATGCTCGGGGATGACGATGATGACGATGATGATGAATTTGAAATGCCACTGCTGCGGGACGATTTGGTGCCGCAAAATTCATTTTTGAGTCTCGGCGCCGTACCTTGGGAAACGGTAGAGTTCCTGCGCGCAAGTGTCCAGTTTCACCAAGGTGCAGAAACTGATATTACTACCGCCGGAGATGGTTTGCCGGTGGTGATGATCCAAACTTCTCATCCGAAGGCGAAAACGATGATCCAGGATTTGAAAGAAGCTGGAGGGGTGAAGGCAATTGGTTTTAATCCTGGCGAAAATCCTTTTCAGGATGAGCAATACGACTTGGGTATTTTGCAAACTAAAAATGGAGATCTGTATTTGTTTGGGGAGTTTAATGAAAACGATCCGGTGCATCAGGAAGCTCGCCAGAAGTGGGACCGCCGCTGTAAATTAACGAACGGTTGGTGCGGTTTGATTATTGCTAAAGGGTTGATGGGTGCTTCTCGCGGTCAGCCTCAGTTTAAGGATATGGTTGCTTTGCTTGAGGTGCGCTGGGTTTCTGCTAAAGAGTTGGGAATTGGGCCGCTTCAGTTGATGCCGATGTTTTGAAGTTAGTTGACTGTTGACTGTTGACAGTTGACAGTTGGGAGTTGGGAGTTGGGAGTTGGCAGTTGTTAATCGCTTGCGGCTGCTAATAACTAATAACCACTAACCAATAACATTATTCAGCAGTCAACAGTCAACATTCATTTTTTTAAAACTTTAATTATTCCGGAGAATGATTATGTCAAATTCCACTCAAAAGCGAGAAGTGTTAGTCGCCCTTGATGCTGAATTCGCTGATAAAATAGACCAACTTACTGATAATTGGACGGAGGCGATCGAACAAGCTCTCCGTCTCTGGTACGCTAAGCAAATCGAAGATAAGTTGCGGAAGTTTTATCTTAACCGCAGCCCAGAAGATATTGAGTTTGAGGAAGACTGGGCAACATTTGCTCAGTCACAAATGGAAGAAATTTTAATAGAGGAAGGTCTTTGATACAATGACAGAAGCTTATCCGCGACAAGGCGAAGTTTATCTTGTGAGAGCTTTGCGAACGATCGGAGATACCAAAAAGCGTCCTGTTGCTGTCGTTTCCATAGATAGCCGCAATGAATTGAGCCGTACTGTACTGATTGTTCCTTTTACTAGCGATTTGAGAGGGGGCGAAACTCCGACTAGGGTTTTGATTCCTGCTGGTGAAGGAGGATTAGAATCGGACTCGCTGGCTGTCTGCGAGCAAATTCTAGCTGTCCAAAAGACATTTCTAGAACAAGGCCCTTACGGTCAAATTAGTGCTGTGTCTTTGGCAAGAATTCAGAAGGCGGTACAAGTGTCGATCGGCATTTACGAACTTTAATAATATTTCTAATATTCTAAAATTTGTTACAATTTGTAAAAATACTGAAAAGGATAGATAAAATGCGGGTTGCGATCGCAGGTGCGGGACTAGCTGGAATGACAACAGCCGTCGATTTAGTGGATGCCGGCCACGAAGTAGAAATTTTTGAATCCCGCCCCTTTGTCGGCGGCAAAGTCGGCAGTTGGGTAGATCCCGACGGCAATCACGTTGAAATGGGTTTGCACGTCTTCTTCGGCTGTTATTATAACTTATTTGCCCTGATGAAAAAAGTGGGAGCATTTGACGATTTGCTCCTCAAAGAACACGTCCACACTTTTATCAATCGAGGCGGCGAAACCGGTTCTTTAGATTTTCGCTTTCCCGTGGGTGCACCTTTGCACGGATTGAAGGCATTTTTTACGACATCCCAGCTATCCGTACAAGACAAAATTCAAAATGCGATCGCCCTGGGAACTAGCCCGATCGTCCGGGGTTTGATAGACTTTGACGGGGCAATGAAAACTATCCGCGATTTGGATAAAGTTAGCTTCGCTGACTGGTTCCGCAGCCAAGGTGGCAACCAAAACTCGCTCAAAAGAATGTGGAATCCGATCGCCTACGCACTGGGTTTTATCGACACTGAAAATATTTCTGCCCGGTGTATGTTGACAATCTTTCAATTCTTTGCATCAAAAACCGAAGCCTCTGTCATGCGGATGCTGGCCGGTTCTCCCAACGAATATTTGCACAAACCAATTGTGGAATATTTGGAAAAGAAAGGAGCAAAAATTTACACGCGGCGCAGAGTCCGAGAAATTCAGTTTGAAGAAGGCGAAAAAACCAGCGTGACAGGCTTGGTAGTAGCTAACGGCGAAACAGAAGAAAATATTACCGCAGACGCTTACGTTTTCGCCTGCGACGTGCCGGGAATTCAGAAAATATTGCCCCCAGCTTGGCGCAAATGGTCGGAATTTGACAACATTTATAAATTAGATGCGGTGCCAGTTGCTACAGTACAATTGCGGTTCGACGGCTGGGTAACGGAACTGGAAGATGAAGCGAAGCGCAAACAGTTGAGCCACGCTGTAGGAATCGATAATTTGCTATATTCAGCAGATGCAGATTTTTCTTGTTTTGCAGATTTGGCACTGACCAGTCCCAAGGATTATTATCAAGAAGGACAAGGTTCGCTGTTGCAGTTGGTGCTGACACCGGGAGATCCGTTTATTAAACAAAGCAATGAGGCGATCGCCCAACACGTACTTAAGCAAGTTCAGGATTTATTCCCCTCAGCGCGGGAATTAAACATGACTTGGTACAGTGTAGTTAAGCTCGCTCAATCTTTGTATCGCGAAGCACCGGGAATGGATGTTTTCCGCCCTGCTCAAAAAACGCCGATCGCCAATTTCTTTCTAGCAGGAAGTTACACTCAGCAAGACTACATTGATAGTATGGAAGGAGCGACACTTTCAGGCCATCAAGCGGCTAAGGCAATTCTCGAAGCTTACACTCATTAGTCATTAGTCCTCTCTCGTTTTCTCTCGTTCCCAGGCTCTGCCTGGGAATGCCTATCAGGAGGCTCAGCCTCCAGTATTTAGACAGGAAACGCGAGGCAGAGCCTCTAGAAATGCGTTACCAGGCAGAGCCTGGGCACCAGAAATCTAAAATCTAAAATCTAAAATCTAAAATCGCATGACTGATTGGTTAGAACACAGCGTCCAAGTAGAAGTGGAAATTCCCATCGAATTAGCGTGGCAACTCTGGTCGGATTTAGAGCAAATGCCGCGCTGGATGAAGTGGATCGAATCAGTTCTGGTTCTCGAAGACAACCCGGAATTATCGCGCTGGAAACTCGCAACTGGCGGGTTAGAATTTAGCTGGCTTTCTCGGATTGTCAAATTAGTGCCGAAGCAGATAATTCAGTGGGAATCGGTAGACGGTTTGCCAAATCGGGGTGCGGTAAGATTTTACGATCGCAAAAACAGCAGCATTGTCAAACTGACAGTAGCTTATGGAGTTCCCGGCTGGCTGGCAAAATTGATGGACAATTCATTTCTAGCGCGAGTAGTTGAATCGACTCTTATGGCTGACTTGGAAAGGTTTAAAGAGTATGCTCTGAAAGTTAAGGCGACATCTTAAATTATGAGAACGGAAGTCATGACTACTAACCAGTTTGCAGTCATGACTTTAGTTTTTTTATTTCTAATTTAGGACTTATGCACCCGAACAAAAAAACCGGGTTTTTGAACCGAGATTGAAAGTTTTAAGCAAATATTTTGGTGAAAAACCCCGTTTATTGTTGCCCGTGCGTCCAGGACTATAATTGTAACGCGAGAGTCGATCGCCCTTTTGCCTCAGTATCATAGAGAGATGCTGCTGATTCCTTCTCGCTTCAGTTATGAGTTACTGCCTAAACCCCACCTGTCAAAACCCGCAAAATGCCGATCGTACCCAATTCTGCCTGAATTGCGGCTCCAAACTGTTGCTGAGAGAGCGTTACCGCGCCATCAAACCCCTCGGGCGCGGCGGTTTCGGCCGCACTTTTTTAGCAGTAGACGAAGACAAACCCTCAAAACCGCGCTGTGCAATTAAACAGTTTTTCCCGCTATCCCAAGGTACCAGCAGCAGCGAGAAAGCAGCAGAATTATTCAACCGAGAAGCGGTGCGGCTGGACGAGTTGGGGAAACACCCGCAAATTCCCGAACTGCTGGCGCACTTTCAGCAGGAACGCTATCAGTATTTGGTGCAGGAATTTATAGAAGGTCAGAATTTACAGGAAGAGTTGGTGCGGACTGGGCCTTTCAGCGAAAGTCAGATTCTCAGTCTGCTGAAGGATTTATTGCCAGTATTGCAGTTCGTGCACGATCGCAGTGTAATTCACCGAGATATTAAACCGCCCAATATTATCCGCCGCCGCATTTCTCAAACTCCCATCATTTATACTTACCCCACATTAACCGGGGAATTAGTTTTAGTTGATTTTGGCGCTGCAAAAGTTGTGGAGGGTTTGAGAGAAACCGGTACAGTCATCGGTTCTCCCGAATTCGTCGCGCCGGAACAAATTAGAGGTCAAGCGGTTTATGCCAGCGATTTGTACAGTTTGGGAGTAACTTGCATTTATTTGCTGACTCAAATATCTCCTTTTGATTTGTTCGATATCAATCAAGATGTTTGGGTTTGGCGAGACTTTTTGAAGGTTCCAATCGATCAGAAATTAAGTCGCATCCTCGATAAAATGATCGAACCAAGTCTCAGTCGCCGCTACAAATCTGTAGCTGAAGTCTTGAAAGATTTGCAGCCGCAGCAGTCGGCGGTGCAGGTTCCGACTCCGGCGGCCCCTGCTATTTCCATGCCGCAGAGGATGCCTGCGGTGCAGAATGCAGTGCCGCCAACGGTTGCAGGCACTATCATACCTGTGCCGCCGATGCAGCGGGTTGTCCCCGCACGCGCGCCCACTTGGAAGTGCGTTCATACTCTGGTAGGGCATTCCAATGCTGTCACGTCGGTAGCTTTCAGTCCCGACGGCGCGACTTTAGCTAGCGGCAGTGAGGACAAGACGATCGAGATGTGGAAGTTGGATGCGGGTAAGCGGTGGTATACTCTTACGGGTCATTCTGACTGGGTGACTTGTGTGGCGTTTAGTCCTGATGGGGCGACTTTGGCTAGTGGTGGCCGTGATAAAACCATTCATATTTGGGATTTGAATAAGGGTAAGTGGTGGTACGCTTTGGCTGGTCATTCTGACAGGATTTCTGCTGTGGCGTTTAGTCGGGACGGTCAGGTTTTGGCTAGCGGCAGTCGGGACAAAACTGTGCAGTTGTGGAATTTGAATAAGGGAAGGCGGATGTCGGCTTTGACTGGTCACGCTGGCGGGGTGGAGGCGGTGGCTTTTAGTGCTGGCGGGGAGTTTTTGGCTAGCGGCAGTCGGGACAAGACTGTGCAGTTGTGGGATTGGCAAAATGGTCGATCGATTTGTACTCTGGCGGAGCACCGGGATTGGGTGCGGGCGATCGTTTTTGCTGTGAACTCCCCCAACTCCCCTGCCGGTCAGACCCCCCCCAACCCCCCCTTGGTAAGGGGGGGAGATGCAGAAGGATCATCGATTTTGGCGACGGGGAGTCGGGATGGTACGGCGAAGCTGTGGCGGGTGGACGCACAGGGGCGAGGGACGCTGTTGCGGAGTATGAGGGACAATTCTGGGGATGTTTTGTGTGTGGCGTTCAGTCCCGATGGTCGGGTTTTGGCGACGGGGAGTCGGGATGGCACGATTTATTTGTGGGATGCCGGCACGGGGGGTTTGCTGGAAATTCTGACAGGCCACGCGGGGGAGGTTTTGTCGGTGGCGTTTAGTGCTGATGGGGGGAGTTTGGCTAGTGGTGGGGGCGATCGAACTGTGAAGATTTGGCGGGGGATTGGGGATTAGGGGCGATGTCAAGAGTGTCCGTCTAAAAAATCTTAGATTTATGCTTGACAGGCGATCGAAGGTTGTGCTAAATTAGGAATTCGTGAGGACGCATAGCTCAGTTGGTTAGAGCACTACGTTGACATCGTAGGGGTCACTGGTTCGAGTCCAGTTGTGTCCATACTTAAAACCCGCCCACAAAGCGGGTTTTGTTGTTTCTAAAACTTGTTTCTACAACCAAACTGCTAGATTTGGCATTCTCAATTAGGAATGACAGAATATGTCTAGGTCAGAGATTTAGTAGAGTTGCCACGTTTTGTCGAGGCTGTTGCTGAGCAGTTGCATAGTTTGCATGAGTTCGGTGTTAAAGAAACGCTAGCCCGATTCTCGCAGGCACCATCCCCATCCGCGAACAAAGCGCAAGCAAGCATAACAAGAAAAAGAATAACTTTGAGAACGCGATCGCCTTCCACGAGCCGAAGCAGAAGCCGCTAACCGGATTAAAGACGAATTTTTAGCGGTGCTGTCCCATGATTTGCGATCGCCCGTTTGCTTCAACACTGAATGACTTAGGTTTTGGGCATATTATATCTTAATTTCTTAACAATAGCTGGCATAATAGGTAAATAGGCAGGATTAACCGCAATGAATGTAGAGCGTACAAACTCCTTGAATCATCGAGAAGAGCTTACTGTAAATTTTTCTCAAGAGCTATGTACAGACTGCCAAGCAATTGAAGCACGATTTGCGGCGATCGTAGATCGCATGGCTGAGGCCTTCATTTCTATTAATTCAGAGTGGCACTGCACTTATGTCAACCATAAAGCAGAGCAGCTTTTAAACAGGAACCGGCAACACCTGATAGGCAAAAATATATGGACTATATTTTCGGTCGATCTTACATCTGAGCTATATAAATATTGTCATCGAGCGATCGCAACGCAAACTGCAATCGAGTTTGAAGAACACTACCCCTTACTCAACAAGTGTTTGAGAATTCGCCTCATCAAGAGTGAAGATGGCTTACTTCTTTACTTCCAAGATACTACTGAAACATCTCAAGTCGATCGACAATTGAAAGCCGAAATCGTCAAGTGCCAGCAGGTGGAAGCCACTCTTCACAAAGAACAGGACTTTTTGAACGCAATCCTAAACAACGTTCAAGCTGGCATTGTGGCTTGCGATGCCGATGGCATATTGACGGTATTTAACCAAGCAGCTAAAGATTTTCATGGATTACCTCAGCAGCCAGTTCCAGCGGCTCAATGGGCCCAATATTATGACTTGTATTTGTCAGACGGCAAAACACGCATGAAGACAGAGGATATTCCCCTGTTTCAGGCATTGCAAGGACAGAACGTTCGTGATGTGGAAATGATGATTGTTCCGCAGCAGGGAACTGCACGAATGCTGTTAGCAACTGGACAGGCAATTATTGCCGCCAACGGCGAAAAACAGGGTGCAGTTGTCGTGATGCACGACATTACAAAACGCAAGCAGGCAGAAACTGGTTTGCGTGAGGGTGAAGCGCAATTATCCAGTATCTTCCAAACTATTCCTGATGGCATAACCATTCTAGATTCTACCGGACAGATTATTGCCGCAAATAAGGCAGCAGAGAGGATTTTAAGATTGACTCGCAGCGACATTGTGGAGCGAGGCTATAACGATCCCTCCTGGTTCATTACAACCGTGGAGGGTCATCCTTTCCCAAAAGATGAACTGCCGTTTGCGAGGGTGATGCAAACTGGTGAGCCTGTTTATAATATTGAACATGGCATTAGCCATGCCGATGGAACTCGCACGATTCTCTCGATCAATGCTTCCCCTTTGTTTGACCCAGAGGGACAAATTATCAACATTATTGCTGCTTTCAGCGACATTACTGAACGCAAGCAAACCGAAGACGAACGAGTACAACTTGTTCAAGAACAGGCAGCCCGTGCTGTAGCAGAAAATTCTCAACAACAATCAGCATTTTTAGCGGAAGTGAGTGCTGTCCTTTCCTCTTCGCTGGAGTATGAACAAACTCTCCAAAGCGTTGCAAAGCTGGCAGTTCCTTATTTTGCAGATTGGTGTAGTGTCGATTTGCTGAATGACGATCGCACGATCTGTCGGGTTGCAGTTGCTCATTCAGATCCCGAAAAAGTGAAGTTTGGTTGGGAGTTGGCTCAACGCTTTCCCAGACATCTCGATGAGGCGTATGGCATTTCTCAAGTCATGCAAACAGGACAGGCTGAAATTGCCATTGAGATTACAGATGAACAGTTAGTTGCGGCAGTGCCGAATGCTGAATACCTGGAAATCATACGTGGAGTTGGGTTAAAGTCCTGCATCATTGCACCGCTACAGGCACGCGGGCGCGTGTTGGGCAGCATTACGTTGGTGTTTACTGAATCCGATCGCCGCTATTGCCTGGAAGACATTGCTCTGGCTGAAGATTTGGCTCAGCGAGCAGCGATCGCCATTGATAACGCTCGTCTCTATAATGAAACACAACAAGCGAAATTAGCCGCCGAACTCGCTGCTAACCGGACGGCTCGACTGCTGGCGGTGATGACAGCGTTGTCTGAATCGCTAACCTCGGCTCAAGTGGCTCAGGTGATTATTGAACAGGGAATGTCTGCACTGGGAGCAAGTTGTGGTTTGGTTGCGGTATTAAACCAGAAGGCAAGCGAACTGGAGATTATTCAAGCGATCGGGTACGAGCACGTAGGAGAATTTCAGCGCAGTTTTTCGATTCATGCACCCTATCCTCTCGCAGAAGCCGTGCGAAGTGGGCAACCTGTTTGGCTAGAAAATATCGAAAACCGAATTGCCCGTTATCCTGATTTAGCTGAAGCTTATGCCAAGGCTGGTTCAGAAGCCTGGATTTCAGTGCCATTGTTGATTGAAGGACAAGCCGTTGGTGGGCTATCGCTGGGTTTTTCGACCGTTCCCCAGCTTTGTGAGAGCGATCGCGCTTTCGTTTTGGCACTGGCACAGCAGTCGGCGCAGTCGATCGACCGAGCAAGACTCTATGAGTCAGAACAGCAAGCACGGGCAGAAGCCGAAGCCGCTAACCGAATAAAAGATGAGTTCTTAGCGGTTTTATCTCACGAATTGCGAACTCCGTTGAATCCTATTCTGGGTTGGACTCGACTGCTGCGAAAAGGAACTCTCAATTCTGGGAAGATAGCAGCCGCTCTCGAAACGATTGAACGCAACGCCGAGTTGCAAGTTCAACTGATTGAGGATTTGCTGGATATTTCTCGCATTCTGCAAGGCAAGCTGAGTTTGAACTCTACTCCTATTAATTTGAAAACAACTCTTAAAGCTGCGATCGAAACAGTTAGTTTAGCCGCTGAAGCGAAGAACATTCAAATTCAAACTCAGCTAGAACCGAATGTGGGCGATGTGTTAGGAGACGCTACCCGATTGCAACAGGTTCTCTGGAATTTGCTCACCAATGCCATTAAGTTCACCCCAATTGGAGGTCGAGTTGAAGTTGAGCTAAAAACGATTGATTCCTATGCTCAAATTCAAGTCAGGGATACAGGGAAAGGGATTAAGCCAGAATTTATTCCCTATGTCTTTGACACATTTCGACAAGCCGATAGCAGTATTACGAGAACATTTGGTGGGTTAGGGCTGGGATTAGCGATCGTGCGTCACGTCGTTGAGCTACATGGTGGAACTGTCAAAGCCGAAAGTTTTGGAGAAGGACAGGGTGCAACATTTACTGTCACACTTCCCTTATTAGCCAGGAACAATAACGTGAACAGTGACCAGAAGGACAATCTATCACTCAATGCTCACACTTCACCTTTGGCTAGATTATGTATCCTCGCCGTCGATGACGAAGTAGACAATTTAGAGTTAGTTCAATTTATCTTAGAGGAAGCGGGAGCCACCGTGATCTGTGCATCTTCAGCAACAGATGCGCTACAAAAGCTCAATGAATCTAAGCCAGATGTTTTGATTGCTGATATTGGGATGCCACAAATTGATGGCTATAAGTTGATTCGTCAAATCAGACAACTATCGACACAGGAGGGAGGAGAGATTCCCGCGATCGCTCTCACAGCGTATGCAGGTGAGACAAATCAACAGCAAGCACTAGCAGCCGGATTTCAAAGGCATCTTCCCAAGCCTGTCGATCCTGAAATGTTAGTACAAACAATTGAGCACTTGCTTCATCCAATAGAGTAAGGCATTGAGCGCAGCGTGAAGGGTAAGCACTGTGGGGATAATCTACCTCAGTTTTAGCCAGATTTCTGATACTCCGTCATCTCCCCAAACCGCATAAAACATCGTTGACACCAGGCATCCGCCCACAACGCGGGAACTTTAAACTTTGCCCCACAGTTGGGAAATTCCGATCGCAATCGCAACTAATGTCGATCGCCCCCCTGCATCCCCAAATCATCTCAAATCCGATCGCCCGCCCACGATATCTGTAGGGACACGGCACTGCCGTGTCCTGACGCGGAACTTACCTGTGACAGCCTTGGGCGATCGCCCTTAACACCGCTAGCCGCACTTCTGGATGAGATTTCTCAAGCCCGTTAGCCCGAAAAATCCAGTGTCCGCCGCCCGCGTGCTCGATCGCAATTTTCTGTCCGTCAGGCAAAACAATTTGCCACCAATTCAACACAGTGGCTTTAATCATGTGGCACTGAATTTCGTTCAATTGAACCTCCATTAGTTTCAGTTGACGCATGATCGGATTTTGGGCTGATGATTTCATGATTTTTATCCTCAAATGAATTTGACAGTTTCTTAGCTAGGATTTCAGTTTGCTTATTTTTCAACTTAATTTCACGTTCGGAACTTTTAGCCTTAACTTTCCCTTCCGAACTTTTAGCCTTAACTTCTTCCTTTTTACCACCTTTCGGCTCAACTTTCACTCCAAAACCTTTAGATTTAACTTTGTTTTGAGCCGAATTTGAAGTTTGTTGCTTTGCAGGCTTCTTAAACTCCGCGTCTAATTGGTCTAAAATCTCCTCTTGTTCGGGAGTATGTTCCGCTGGCTGCTCTAAATTTCTGGGATTGTATTCGTCAACCAACCTGGCCAAAAATTCCGAAATTGACAGTCCCGCTGCGGCTGCTTTTTTCGTTAAAAGGGCGTAGGTGTCGGTTTTAATGCGAATTTGTTTGAGCCGGAGGTTGGGATTGTTGTCAACAGTTTCGGCAATAGTTACTGCGGTAATCCTTTCTTTGGGTATGACATCCACAACTTCTTGCCACTTTTCCTGCAAAAGACACTCGCCGTATTGGTCGGTTACTGCGTGTTTGAACAATGGGACAACTTGAGCAACGCAGCTAGGCAAAATCTCAAATCCGGCTTTAATTAAGCGCAGGCAAATGCCAGCAGATTTGATAATTTGCGTGCAGTAAAAATACTGCCTGCCTAATGCTTGTTCGCAGTAAGTTTTAAAAGTTTTGAACTTGTCTTTGTACAATCGCAGTTTTCGGATCGCGTCCAGCATGATTCCTTGCCGCACGTAGTCTAGGAATCCCCTTTTAATTTCGCCTGTCAGGTAGTCTAAATCGTGAAAGGGAGATTGATTCTGGATTTCTTCTTCAAAGTCTAGCAGCGGGCCTGCAAAGTGAAAGTTGGAGGCGACATCGCCTAGGTAGATGTTGTCCATAGATGTGGGCACGATCGGGAATTGTTCGAGGAAGGGAACGATAGCACGGAAGTTGTGCGATCGCAAAGTTGAAGTTTTGGTCTGGATCTTTGATACAATTTTGAGCTGGGCCGTCTCTGTGAGGTCGATCGACCTTTTAAATGGCATTACCTCCTCGGGCTTGAGGAAAATAGGCTTGAGGTATGCGCCCAAGCCCCAAAAATACGCTTGGGTATGCAGGCACTATTGATAGACACAAAAAGTAAGGCGGTTCTTCAAACCTGCATTTTGACGAAAGTAGGCTCGCCAGGGGGCCTTTGTTTGGTCGCTATACATGAAGTGTACTTCATCTAAATAACCATGTCAAGAGGTTCGCTTCATGAAACAAACTTCATTCACTGTGGAAGAAAATTTGCAAGAAAAGGACAAGTCTCCATTAAGGCTTCTCAGAGAACAAGCTGGCCTAACCCGCCCTCAAGTCAAACAACATATCGGCGTTTCTGAGCGGATGCAAGCTGACTGGGAATCAGGAAAGTCCATGCCAACTGTTGAAAACGTAGCTGCACTGGCTAACCTGTACCAGGTTTCTCTAAAAACTATGTTTGAGCTTTTAGGATTAGATGTAACTAAAATTCCCGATGACTTACCAAGTCGATCGCCCTCGCAGAACGACAACTAACAAGTACAGCGAAGTCATGGTCTGGATGTTTGATACAATTTTGAGTTGGGCTGTGAGGTCGATCGACTTTTTACATGGAATCACCTCCTCGGCGTTGAGGAAAAGAGGCTTGAGGTATGCGCCCAAGCCCCGAAAATACTAAGGCTATGCAGGCATAATGGGTAGACACTACAAATAAGGCGGTTCTTCAAACCTGCATTTTGACCTTGGAGGCTCGTTGAGCTGCCTTTGTTGTGCCTACCAACATGAAGTTTACGTCTTCTCAAAGTCTTTGTCAAGACGTTTGCATCATGAACCTTTCGTCCTATGATAGAAGAAGATTTACAAGAAAAGGAGAAGTCTCCATTGAGACTACTCAGAGAACAAGCTGGACTAACACGCCCTCAAGTCAAAGAAAAAATCGGAATTTCCGAGCGAAGACAAGCTGACTGGGAATTAGGCAAGGCTCTACCTAATGCTGAAAACATACTTGCTATGGCTAACCTGTACCAGGTTTCTCTAAAAACTATGTTTGAGCTTTTAGGATTAGATGTAACTAAAATTCCCGATGACTTACCAAGTCGATCGCCCTCGCAGAACGACAACTAACCCGCAGGGGTTCGGAAATGTCTAGGGAAAGGGGCTTGAGTCATGCACCCAAGCCCGGAAAATACTAAGGGTATGCAGGCATAATGGGTAGAAACTACAAATAGGGCAGCTTGCTAAACCAAAGCGTTTCCACCGTCCGGCTAAAGCAGCCGCCTTTCTGTTGTCTCTATCTTAAACAACCTTAGTTGTATTTAACCGATTTGTCAACAACTTTGGTTGTGAATTTCCTATGATATGCCCCGAAAGAAACAAACTCAAGAGTCCAAAGATATACCAGCACTGCAAATCTTGCGGGAGGCTGTTGGTTTATCGCAATCCGCCTTAGCAAAACAAATTCCCGACAAAACCCGCACAAAAACCCTAACTCAGCAAGCCATTAGCAAATGGGAACGAGGACTAGACGAACCCGAACTGACCATTGCTCAAATGAAAGCCCTTTGCAAAGCTTTGGGAAAAACGCTTAACGATTTACCTGACGACTTAGGCCCACCAAATCCCGACTGACAACTAAAAAGTCAAAAAGCCCGATCGACCTTTCATCGATCAATCCGTAATTTTCGCTCTCAGAGCTTTAATCTGCCCTCGCTTGGTTTTGCTGTCGAGACGCTTGCGCTGGGAACTGCGAGTTGCTTTGCTGGGTTTGCGCCTTTTCGGTATGACGATCGCACTTTTAATCAGTTCTTGCAGCCGTCTCAAAGCCTCCTCCCGGTTTTGTTCCTGGCTGCGGTGTTCCTGGGCTTTGATGACAATCACACCTTCGGAGGTGATGCGCTGGTCGTTGATTTGCAACAAACGCTGCTTGTAGCGATCGGGCAATGAGGAAGCTGGGATATCAAAGCGCAAGTGAATAGCACTCGCCACCTTATTTACATTTTGTCCCCCCGCGCCTTGAGAGCGAATCGCACTAATCTCGATTTCGCCATCTGGAATGAACACAGTATTAGAAATTTGTAACATGATGAATAAGTGAAATTAAAGATACTGAGAAACCAGTGCATCTTTTATATATAACTTACTGTAGTTAGGGAACAGGATATTACCCACAATCTGGACACGGCAGTGCCGTGTCCCTACAATTAATCGGGGGATGGTTGCATCTGGTGCGAGCGCAAGCGATTATTTTGGGGTAGGGAAACGGCACTGCCGTGTCCTCTCCGTTGCTATTGTTTGACTACTAACAGTAAACAGTCAACAATCATGGATGAGTGCCACCGGAATCGATCTTATTTACACTTCTTAGCTGTCAGGATGAAATCGATTAGTTGTTTTCGATCCCATAACTCTACGTCGTTAGATTCAGCAAGGTTGTAAGCATTTTCGGTAAATCGGTTGTTGGTGATGACTCTTCCTTTATTTCCTTTGTAATGTCTGACGGCTCCTGCTACTTCTTGAACTGCTTTAATACCAACTGGATTTTTGCTTCTTTTCGCTTGAACTACAGTTTTCGATCCATCTTTGTATAAAATTAAATCCGCCCCATAATCTTGACTATCTTGAGTTAAAGTAACACCATAACCAAAGTTTCTAAAATGGACATCTAGAAACTTTTCAAACTCTTTTCCTGTCATTTCATCTACTTCCAAAATCCCACTTTCTAATAAACGTTTTTTTCCCTCTTCTTCTTTTCTCTCTTCTTCTTTCTCTTCTTCTTTCCATCTATCAACTACCGATTTCGCAATAGCAACGGCAACGGCAGCGCCTCCTACTATAAAAGGCCACATAAACTTACATTTATTTAAAAGGATTATTTATTATACCAGATTTCTTCAGTATAGTTATCTACGAATATCACAAGCACATTGTGATCTTAATTACTGACAAATTAAACATAAAATCGTCTTCTTTTAGATACCCGACTTCTTTAATAAGTCGGGTATCTGGGTATTCGGTAGAAAAATTACCAGCAACTGATCCCTACAATAACTACTTTTTCTATCCATAGAGGGTCGCGCCACTGCGGTCAGAAATAGTAAGCATATAGAAGACACGTTATCAAAATACATGACAGACACAAAGCTGAGCATTGTCATTACAGGCGCAGATACTGAACTCGGACAAGAAACCTTCCGGCAGTTTGTAGCACACGGACACAAAGTAACCAGATTGACGCAGGACAAAAATGGTGCAGCAACCGTGCGTTCCCACGGCGGAATCGCAGTATAAACTGACCCATCGAATGCTGTTGAACTCAGGGATGCGATTCTGGCCGCCAATGCAGATGTGGTGTGAACCTGACCCCGCAACGGGCAAATACGCTGCTAAGCGATGGGCAAGAGTTGTCACCGCTCAACAAGTGGTTTACAGAAGCTTAAATTACCAATTATTTCCCGCTAGCAATGTTCGGTTATCACCCTACTCAATCGCTAGTCAATCCATGAAAACCATTCTAAAATAAGTGTATAGGTTCGTTAATCTATGATTAGGCTCGGGACAAACCAATTTTTTTGTTTCTGAGATCCAAAAGCTTCTTCCCCGAAGGGAGGGATGAATTGGCGAAGGCTGAGAGCATGGCGCATATTGCTAGAGTGATTGTTTATGTAGCTATTGAGCTACAGAAAAGGAAAAACCAGTCTCCCACTAACGAAAACAAAGGAGGAAAAAAGCTATGAAATTAAAGTTCGTAAACTTAATACTAGCCATGTTCTTGCTCTTCGCCAACGCGTCCGGTCCAATCCTAAAACTGAATAGCCTGTAAGTAGGCCCACCTCAAACAGAATACCCAGAACCCCGACTTCTTTAAGAAGTCGGGGTTCTAACATATGGAGATGGAGATAGTTTTACTTTTAATTACGTTGATTTACTTAGTTCAGCCTTTTGCCAGATGACAACCCTTAACTGCTCAAACCACAGTGAATTTGTTAAAGCTTTCTACTACCGTTGGGGGCGACTCATTCCGCAAGCAGTTTGGGTGGAGTCCGCGCTATCCCAGCTACCGAGAGGGGTTGCAGCAAACGGTTGATACGTGGGGAGCAAGTGCTGGTTGAATTGTTTTGATTCCAAGCTATGTTGGCGCTGAACTTGAACAATACTTGGACTTGGGCTTTTTGGGTGCGATCAAGTTCAAGTATTATTCAAAGAGTCAGGCGATCGCTCTTTAACGACGAATATATTAAAAGCTATCTCAAAAACAAACGTCAAAACAATTTGCAACCCCCAATCAATTCGTAAGGTGCGCCGAAACGCACCCTACAAAAACTAATTAATCAGTAGTTCCAGTTTGCAGCGACTCTTTAGCAGCCTGCGTCCACTCCGAGTGGAAGAATTCGCCGCGCGGTTTGTCGGTGCGCTCGTAGGTGTGAGCCCCGAAATAATCCCGCTGAGCTTGCGTGAGGTTTTGCGGCAATCTTTCGCGCCGGTAGCTGTCGAAATAGTCCAGCGAGGCGCTAAATGCTGGCACTGCAATCCCCAGTTGGCAAGCAGTAGCTAACACGTCCCGCCAAGCCGATTGGCGATCGAGAATGCTCTGTTTGAACTCCGGCGCTAACAGCAAATTCGGCAGCCCGGGATCGTCCTTGAAAGCTTTTTTAATCTTGTCCAAAAACCCAGCCCGAATGATGCAGCCACCTTTCCAAATTCGGGAAATTTCGCTCAAACTCAAGTCGTAATTGTACGACTTCGATGCCGCGCTCAAAAGAGCCATTCCTTGCGCGTAGGAGCAAATCTTCGAGCAGTAAAGCGCATCCCGGACTTTGTTCACAAACTCTTTAGTATCGCCTTCGTACTTGCCGCTAGGCCCGGTTAGTTCTTGGGAAGCTTTGACGCGCTCGTCTTTGTAAGAAGACATGATTCTGGCATTCACAGCAGCAATAATTGTGGGAATGCTCACGCCCAATTCCAAAGCACTCATTACAGTCCAGCGGCCAGTCCCTTTTTGACCGGCTGCGTCCATAATTACCTCAACTAAGGGATGCTTAGTTTCCGGGTCAATGTACTTGAAAATGTTAGCCGTAATTTCAATCAAAAACGAGTTGAGTTCGTCTGTGGTATTCCATTCGGCAAAAACTTCCTGCAACTGCTGGCCGTCCAATCCACCAACGTTTTTGAGCAAATCGTAGGCTTCAGCAATGAGCTGCATATCCCCGTACTCAATGCCGTTGTGAACCATCTTCACGTAGTGACCGGCACCGCCGGGGCCGATGAATGTGACGCAGGGGCCATCATCTACTTGAGCCGCAATTTTGGTGAGAATTGGCTCTAGTATGCCGTAAGCAGCGTGGGTGCCACCGGGCATCAAGCTAGCACCGTTGAGGGCGCCTTCTTCGCCGCCGCTGATGCCCATGCCGACAAATCCCAGTCCCATCGATTCTAAATCTTTGGTGCGGCGTTCGGTGTCGTCGTATAGCGAGTTGCCACCGTCAATAATCATGTCGCCCGGTGACAGCATGGGTTTGAGCTGGTCGATGACTGCATCTACAGGTTTGCCAGCTTGCACCATGACTAAGATGCGGCGCGGGGTTTCTAGGACATCGACGAATTCTGTCAGAGTCTTGGCGGCTACAATGTTCTTGCCGGGGGCGCGTTTTGCCATGAAGTCGTCGGTTTTGGCTGCTGTGCGGTTGTACACAGCTACGGAGAAGCCTCTGCTTTCGACGTTCAGCGCTAGGTTCTCGCCCATCACTGCTAGACCGATTAAACCAAAATTTTGCTTTGTCATGCTAATAACCCGCTGGTTGTTCCCGCTTGAGGATAGATTGGCGAGAGAGGAAAGCGAGGCGGGGTGTACCGCTTTCCGGTGGACTAAAAGTATTGGACAATAGACCTAGGAGGTTTAGGTTTATTTTTATATTCTCAGAATTGCTGTTTGGTAAATCAGTAGGGTTTTTTTAAGATTTAAGGGGTATTAATGACGCGGGCAGGTGATGATAAGGCAGGTATTATGTCGATCGCGGTAACGGTAGATACAAACAAGCGGACATTTTGAGGAAAATTTAGGAGACTGTTGTAACTATGGAAGATTTGCAGTATCTCGCGGCCTGGGTGAAGGAGCAACACGCTCGCGAGTATATTTTGACTTGGCTGTTGAGCCAGCCGGGGCTGTGGTGGTCTGATGGGGACATTTATCAGGCGGTTTTGCAAAAGTCGGGAAAGCTTTTGAAAGCTTACGTTCAAAAGAGGCAAGCGGGAGAGTTATTTGAGGGAATTTCTGAGAAGTTGGGACCCGATGATAATTGGGATGATTTGGCGGCGAGTTTGGCGCGGATTGTGGCTGTTTATCAAGAGGAATTATCGCATTTGCAAGAGCGCGATCGCAAGGGGGATGGGGTAAAAAAAAATTTGATTAGCCAACCGTTGACTGGAGATCCTTTGCCGCTTTTGGAGGTGCAGCAAGCTTTGCCCGATCCTTACGGGGATACGCTGACGGGGAGATAATTGCTCATCATTTTTGTGGATGGAGGCTCATCTCAGAAACCGGGTTTCTTCCCTTATTTCTCGTACTCAACCCTAATTGTCGCAGAAACCCGGTTTCTCGCCACTTGGGCGACAGTTCTGGATCTAGATTCAAGGATTGAGAATAGGTGTAATATCTAGAAGAAATCCGGGAAGTACATCTTCACCCGAAAGTGTAGGCGGTTGGTCAAAAGAGAAATTAATCACTTCTGCTACATCTTCAGACAAGCGATAGATTTCTACTAAAGGCGTTTGGGGGTCAATTAGCCAACCTAATCGACAGCCGTTTGTTCGATAATACCGCATTTTAGCCCGCAATGTTTCTAGGGAATCACTTTGCGAGCGCAATTCAATTACAAAGTCCGGGCACAGGGGAGGAAATTTGCGCTTATCTTCTGCGGATAATGCTTCCCAACGTTCTAGGAGTACCCAAGCAGCATCAGGGGAACGCTTCGCACCGTTGGGTAATTGAAAGACAGTGGAAGAGTCAAAGACTTTTCCCAATCGAGTCTGACGATTCCACAAATTTAGGTCTGTAGTCAAATCCGAATTTCTGATGCCGCTTTCGCCGCCTGTTGGAGGCATAATAATTAGTTCTCCTTCGGGGGTTTGTTCTAATCGCCACTCTTCATTAGCGATGGACAATTGATAAAATTGTTCGTCGGTTAAAGCGACGGCGGCAGGTAGGTTGAGAGTTATAGTTTCCATCGTTGATATTATTGCCAACTAGGTTGGTTTTATTATAACTCGCACTTTCTGACAATTTTCTCAAAAAGATCGCACGCTCAGAAACCGGGTTTCTTCCGATATTTCTCTTGCGAGGCCGCAAATTGTCGCAGAAACCCGGTTTCTCGCCACGCAGCGACAGAAATGCGATTCCCTACGGGATAGCTGCGCTTCACGTGAATTCGTCATTGGGTGCGGGGGGGTTTATATAGATTGTTGGTGAGAGTTAGAGATGGTTGATGAACCCGCCCCTACGGGAATTATGTTTATTTAACTCTAAATGTGGGATTTAATGCGCGATCGAAAAGTAAATTTAGTTTAGTATGTAATGGAGGTAGCTCTTTCAGTGTGACTGCTCATGTGTTCGAGGTGGATGCTTGCCGAACTCGATCGAGAAAAGGAGAACCCAACATGGGGTAAGAATGAGTTGGCATAGATGAGCAAATTGCGGTATTTTTAAGTTATAATCTTTAAGTAGTTCCATTAGTATGGAGACATTAAACGTGCTAAAACGCAAGCTTTTCGATGAATACGGTGGATTTCGTGACAAATGAATTAAAAATTTAGACAAGGGTGAGCGTTTTATTATCGACGATCGCTCTCCTACCCAAGATTTTGGTTCGCAGGGATTATATTCATATTTGTGTGAGATATTTGCAGATGTGATTTCAGAAGGTAAAGTTAGAGTTGTTTTATCTGGGAATATTCCAATTAATCAAGGCGTGACAGACTGGATTGCAAGCCATCAAACAGAATTTCGTAATGATGGCAGTTACCTGTCATTTACTGTCGAAAAAGGACAAGAACACACCGTTAATGAGTTGGCTGAGCTTATTGAATCTATAGTTGCTCCGGGTGGAGAGCACTATGATACTTCGAGCTACAAGTATGTTTGTCCTAGGACAGCTAAATCACTTCGTCGGTTTGTAAATATACTTAAAGAATACTGGAACGCTTAGCCATACTTTCAAAAACCTGTTTCTGGTACTCATCAGGCTAACATCGTATGTCAACTGTCAACTGTTTAAATATAGCTGCTAGCTTGACGGGTGAACATCGAGCAGTAAATTCCGTTTGATGCTATCAATTGGTCGTGAGTTCCTATTTCTGCTATTTTACCGTTTTCCATCACGGCGATGCGATCGGCAATTTTTGCTAATCCCAATCTGTGACTGATGACTATGGTTGTTTTCCCGGCGGCTATTTGGCGGAAGATGCTGTAAATTTCGTGTTCTGTCTTGGGGTCGAGGGCGGCGGTTGGTTCGTCAAAAATTAGCACTTCGGCTGTAGAAAGCCGCATTAAGGCGCGGGCGATCGCAATTCTTTGCCACTGTCCCCCCGATAAGTCTATGCCGTCTTCTAATTGTTTCCCCAACGGTGTTTCTAAACCTTGCTCTAAACTGTTGACTTTAGCTGCAATCCCTGCTTCGGAAATAGCTTCGTTAATTGCGGTGTCATCCGACAGTGAAAGCAAGTCGCCGAAACCGACGTTTTCGCGGACTGTGGAGGGGAAACGGGCGTAATCTTGCATGACGACGGCGATGCGCGATCGCACGTATGCTAGAGAGTACGATCGCAAATCTTTGCCGTTCCAGGCGATCGTACCGCTTGTCGGATCGTACAGGCGGCCGAGGAGTTTGCCAAGAGTTGTTTTACCCGCGCCATTTTCACCAACAAGCACTAGCATTTCACCCTGATTAATGGTTAAGTTGATATTTTCAACCGTGCTTTTATTGCTGCCGGGATAGCAAAAAGATAGATGCTTAATCTCGATGCCAATTTTATCTTTTGTGGCGCTAGCATCTTGCCCGCCATTTGGTAAACTAGGCAGGCGAGATGCCACATCCACAAGCGGAGACTGCAATTCTGGTTTGAGTTCCAAAAGTTGAAAAATCGGACTAACGCCGAGGGAAATATCGTACAAATTAGTATAATTGCCAATCAATAATTGTAAACTTTGCTCCACCTGGACAATCAAACCCGAATAAAGCGCCAAATCCCCCAAAGTATAGCGTCCTCCCAAAGCTCCCATTACCACATAAACAAATGGCAAAGCTACTCCTACTCTACTAAACACTGACCAGAAAAGTACAACAATTGCTCCTTTTTTTCGGATGCGTTGCATCTCGCTAAAAAACTGCACAAACTGACCCTGCCAGCGTTTGAGCCAAAGTTCCTGCAAGCCAAACAAACGCAATTCTTTAGCGTATTCTTCTCCCGTCAATACTCTAGAGGATAAGTTCATCTCGCGGCTGATTTTAGCTTGCTTTTTTTGAACTCTCCAGATGATTCTGCTATATTTCCTTTGGATGTAAATTGAGGGAGATGATGAGATTAACATCAGCGCTGGCACCCACCAAGCTATCGCAGCAGCAAGGCTAATAGATGGAATAAATATAAAAATCCCCGTGATGGTCATGCTGAGAGTAAATGCTAGTTGCTGTATTTTGGATACTCCGGTTTTTGCGAGTTCTACAATATTTAATAGTTCGGGGTTTTCAAATAGGGCGATATCGTCGAAATTGGCGACTTTTTCGAGGACTTTTCCTTCGACAAAGCCTTGAACGCGATCGCGCAAAGATGTCGATGCAAAGGAGCTCATTGTTTCGAGGGAGTCGCCGACTAACTTGAGACTTAAAACTCCGCCAATACTCCACAGCAATATGGGGTGAGAAAGCATCAAAGCAAAAGGCTGTGCTGTTTGGGTTTGCGACAGCAACCGAGATACTTCATCAATGATTAATTTATCTAAAAAAAGCACGCCTGATGGGGCCGCACCGCGAATGATGTTGAGTAATATTAAATTGCGGAGTTCTATAGGTGCGGCTTTGATTATCAGGCCCAAGCTGCGCCGCAAAGCTTGGAATGTGGTAATTTGGATGGGTTGCATAGTTTGTGGGTAGGTGTCGGGTCTACTCATCCCCGGACGCTATATTATAACAGTATTTATTAACTGTTTGCCAAGCATTTAAAATTAAATACCTTAGTTAGTTTACTCTGTTAATCCGGGTATTTTATTCATCAATTAAAATTTTATTCCTCCATTAGGTACTCTAAAAAGTTCCTAGCGTCCATATAGGTTAAATAATCAGTATAATTATAATCATATAAATCATTAATACTATAACCATCGTAAAAAAGCTGGCTTCTGTAAAACCAATTATCAATTTTATACTCAAAAACATCGTAATCAACATCCTCCTCTAAAGCTTTAGAATTACTTCTGACATTATCGGTATCATTCTTAAAATCCTTATAAGCACTAACCTTAGCTGCGTCCTCAACAGCATCATCTTGTTCATCACCCCGACCAACTTTATTTGCAGGAACTACAATAACTTCAACATTTGCAGGGACTACAATAACTTCAACATTTGCAGGGACTACAATAACTTCAACATTTGCAGGAACTACAATAACTTCAACAGAAGCACTAATCTTAGCTGCATTAATAAATAGTTGACCAGCCAAGTCTAGAATCCGAGCGACAATCTTAAAGATGTTTTTCTGTAACCACGCTTCTATATCAAAACCAAGGATCTCGGTTTCTTCATTTGTAAAATCTGTTTCTGTATTTTCTGCTTGTTCTGTTTGTTGACCAGTCGTAAAATTACTTTTTATAAGCTCGACAGCCGACTTGAGGATGAAATTACTTTGGGTAAAATTAACCAATGAAAATACATGATATAAAAGCCTCATGTATATTCCTAAGATTAAGAGTTTAGCCCTTACCCCAGATTCAGATATTTCAGTAACAGTAGCTCTTACCTTAAATGTACCTTTGGCATTATGACCGGCAGTAAAATTACCGCTTGGGTCAATTTTTCCACCTGTTGTTTCCCAAGATATTTTTCCAGTATCTATTCGATTGCCATATTGGTCTAAGCCTACTGCTGTAAATTTTTGGCATTCACCAGGCTTGAGCTTTACTACTTTTTGAGGATAAATCTCTAATCGTCTTAAAACTGGGAGCAACGTAACTTTAACTGATTGAGTAATTCCTTCGACTGTAGCATTAACCGTAACTTCACGCTTTTCATAACCTCCTATAAAAGTTCCATTGGTGTTAATTCTTCCCCCTTGAGTACATTGCCAATATACTTGATTAATGTGTATTGGTTCATCTTGTTGATCAAATCCTATAACATCAAAAGTGAAATTTTCTTCTGGTTTAAGTGCTACTTCCTTGGGAAAAATAGAAAAGTATATCAATACAGAAACTACTGTAATATCAGCAAAGGTACTGATATTGTATTCCGTGGAAGTAGCAGTTACTCTAAACTTACCTTTAGCATTGATGTCAGCTATAAAATTGCCATTTTGGTCAATAGTACCGCCTGTTGCTTTCCAAACTATCCGTCCAACTGCGATTTCACGAGCCCACTCATCTAAACCATGAAGCTGGAATTGTTGATGCTGTCCAGGCTTTATTTCTACTTGGTTTGGTGAAATTACTAATGTCGTTAGTTTTGGTGGTTCAACTATAGTGACATCAGCAGAAACGCTTATTTCTCCCAGAGTAGCAGTAACAGTTATTTTCTCTTCTTGATAACTAGCGCGGAACATTCCATTATTCAGAATTGACCCGCCCGTTGTACTCCAGGTTATTTGTCCAATATTTATGTTGTCACCATACTGATCCTCACCTTTTACTCGAAACTGAAAACTCTGCCCAAACTCTAATTGAGATGTTGAGGATGTAATAATTAGTTCTGCTAGCTTCGGAGGTTCAATAATCGTAATTGGGATAACTCGACGAATAGAACTGACTGAAGCGAGAATTTCAAAATTTCCTTGCTTGCTTCCAGCTATAAAATTGCCATTTTGGTTAATTGTTCCACCTCCGCTACTTGCTGACCAAGTAATTTCCCCAGTTTGTATGTTGTTATCATACTGATCTAAGCCCTTAAGTTGAAAGTGAAAGCTCTGACCAAATTCTAATTGAGGTATTGAAGATATAATAATTAGTTCTGCTAGTGTCGGAGGTTCAATAATCGTAATTGGAATAACTCGACGAATTGAACTAACTGAAGCTATAATTTCAAATTTACCTTGCTTGCTTCCAGCTATAAAATTGCCATTTTGGTCAATTTTCCCCCCTCCGCTTACTTCCCATAATACAGTTTCCTGCATCTGATTTCGTCGTTGATCTAAAACTTGTGCTGTGAATTGTTGCGTTTTACCAAACTCTAAAGTAATACTAGAGGGAGCAAAAGAAATATCAGTGATTCTTGGAGGCTGAATAATAGTAATTGTGACAGAAGTCTCAAAAATGCCTATCTTTGCTTTAACTTCAAATCTTCCTTCTCTTTGACCTGCGGTAAATAAACCCTGTTCGATTTTACCACCAGTAGTTTCCCATGTAATATCTTGATCGTTAAAGTTCATTTCTCTATTATTCTGATCTAAAAATTTAACAATAAAATGCTGCTCTTGACCACAAAAGAGTGCTTGGAAAGTTTCATAAATAACAATTTTGCTTAGTTTAGGATAAGAACATCCCTTAATAGCATGAAGTGGTTTTCCGGTTTCTGCCTCCAACAATGTTACCCAATCTTTACCTGCAACAGCAAGAGTTTTTCCATTAGAGTTAATTGCTACAGAGTTAATAAAACCAGACTCTTCTGGTAAATCATAGATGATTTTATTATAATTATCTCGTAAATCAAATATTTTAATGTTTTGGGAAAAGCCTACTACAAGTATATTTTGATTGACATGATAAGCTAGAGAATTAATTGATTGATTGTGAGAGTAAGTATTGGTGCATTCTAAATTTAGAAGAGGTAGTACAGAAGCATCTCCATTATCTGCTGCGGCCACAATAATCCTACCTAAAACCCAAGCCCCTACAGCTATAGGCCCTCCTAATGAAAATCCTGCTATAGTAGCTGCTACATCTACTAAACCTTTACCCAAAACTGAACCTGATTGATTTGAAGACTCTTCTTTAGTTTTGGATTGCCAAAATTTGATAACCCCATCACGACTTCCACTAATTAAGGTTGTGTTGCCTGAAGTAATACTTAAAGATTGAATCCAATCCGAATGCCCTTCAATACTGCGTATGAGTTGACCGCTATCTAAATTCCATAATGTAATTTTATTATTAGTGCTTCCACAAGCGATGACTTTTCCATCATGGCTAATACATAAGCTCAAAACACAAAATAGTTCCTTTTCATTTTTTATGGTTTTACTTAGCTTACCTGTATTTAGCTCCCATATTTTGATGGTTTTATCTGCGCTACCGCTAACAATTCTGCCGTGAGCAGCGATAGCAACAGCAGTAATCCAACTAGAATGACCATTGAGCGTCCGAACAACCTGGCCTGTTTTTAAATTCCATACCTTAATAGTTTTATCTGCACCTCCGCTAACTAATATACTTCCACCCGGACTAATAGCCACAGACAAAACCCAGTGCGAATGTCCTTCAATACTACGAATCAGTACCCCTGTTTGCAAATCCCATACCCAAATTTTTTTCCAACTCCCTCCTACTAAAATAGTATTGCCTGGACTTATTGCTAGACAAGTAATAACATCTGTTGGGCAAGTTGTTAAGTTTTCGGGTGTATTTCCCCTCAAATAAGAATTATCACCACGAAAAACTCTGTAGGCAAATTGTTTAACTCGGTCTGATGGATCTTTGATAGACTGTTCAATCAATAGTTCTAAACCTTGTTGACCATAATTGAGAGTTTTTGATAAAGCAGCGAGTCTTTCTTGCTCAGTTTGACTAGATAACTGCTTCTTAACTTCTTCAATTGTTGTAGACATTCTATTTCTCTCCCAATCATTAACTTTCTGGTTTTTGGGCAGCGACAAGCAACAAATTAGCTAGGTGATAGGGTTCTCCCGTAAATGTGGTTGTAATAAAATTTCCTAGAGATTATAACAGATTATGAGTTGATCAACATTCACTGACTGAAAATTGCGCCAATTTTTCATAGCTATATGGGAGATAATCATTATTTTAACCTAACCCAGAAATAGTTGAGCATATTGGATTTGGCATCTCAAAAATAACTCCGTTATGTAGCCCATAGCGTCCGTTTTTGGGTGTCCATTCCAGAAAGTCGTCAAAAGTTATTAATTTCGGTATCGCTTGAGTCATCAGGAAACCTCTTTAGTGATAGGTAGATGAATAATTTGATCTTGATATTCATTGAGAAAAGAACATTCAGCAATCAAAATTAATTCCTCTATGTTTTGCCCAACGCTTAAATTCGCATTTAAAATAAATATCCCAGGAATATGACGATTTGCTTGCAAATGATCGTTTAAGTGAACGGGCATGGATTTGCGGTTATTCGTGACTAAGATGAAGTCATAATTTTCACACCATTCTAAAATTTCCGGGTCTTTAGTTCCTTTTGCTGGTATGGAAGGTTCGCCAATGACCCGAATAATTAATCCTACTTGTTTTCTCCGAATTTGAGTAGGATAAATTGGGTCAACATTTTCATCCATGAGATACTTGAGTGCCATTTTTTTTATTTCTTTCTTCCTTGATTTTTTGGAGCCTGACCGAAGCTGGATGAGGGTTTAATTCTTGAGCTTTTCGCTGTTCGTGCGACCATTCGAGCCAGTCTGCAATGTATTTATCTAAGGCAGCTTTATTGTTCAAATAATACAGGATTGTCGCATAAACTTGATCGAGGGTCAAAGTGTAAAAGTGTTTTAAGATTTCCTCTGGTGAACGTTGCTGATAAATATATTCATAGAGGATGCTTTCTATTCCTACTCTTGTGCCTTTTACTCGAATGTCATCATCGGCTAAAAACTCAAAATATTCTTCTATTAGCATGGTTTATTTATCCATCTGTTGATTCTTGTTGAGCGGGAGCGTCTCCCTTGCAAGCTACAAGCTCCCACTCTTATGATAACTGATTAACTGGACACGATAGAACATCCACAGGGCAATTTTATCTACCTTCCCAGACTCTATGTTTCCTGCTGTCATCGCCACCATCTCAAAACTCAACTCTACAGACAGGCAATATTCCATCCTTATCCCTACATTATCCAAATATCAAACGCCGCACCGTACCGTCATCTGTAAATCGCTGTTCGGCAACGCCAACAACTTCCACAATAACTTCGCGTTCTGATATCAAAAATTGACCCTCCCGCGCGGCAATTTCAACGATAACTTTTTCCCCTTCCAAATACACCTTGTAATTAGTCGTAGCCCAGACACCTTTTTCATGTTCAAAACTGTGTCCGTCGTCCTCATAAAGCGTCCATTCACCGCTGCCGGGCCAAATTCGCATTTTTAATGACTCAAGGGGTTCTTCGCTGACAAATTGCTGCACGGGCGCGATCGCAATTATGCCCCCACCCCGCACGTAAAGCGGCATTCTCTCCAAAGGTGCATCAGCCAAAATGTGCGTCGGGCCCTGATAGCATTCGCCCGTCCACCAATCGTACCAAGTACCCTCCGGCAAATACACGGCGCGATGCTCAACTCCCGGCCGGTAAACAGGTGCAGCCATCAGCGACGGGCCGAGCAATACTTGATCGTAAAGGTGATAAGTTGTGCGATCGCGCGGAAAGTGATACAGTAGCGGTCGCAAAATCGGCGTTCCCGTCGTCGCAGCTTCCCAAAACAACGTGTAAATATAAGGCAACAACTGATAGCGCAAATTGATGTATTCGCGGCAAATCTTCTCAGTGCGATCGCCAAAAAACCACGGTTCGTGCTGCGCCGTACTAATCGCCGAATGAGCGCGCATCAAGGGATACAGCATTCCCACCTGCATCCACCGCGCGAAAAGTTCAGCGGTTGCATTCTCCGCAAAACCGCCGATGTCGCAACCGACAAACGCCACGCCGGAAAGCCCCATATTGCAAAGCATCGGCATCGACATTTCTAAGTATTCCCACTGCGATTGATTGTCGCCCATCCATACCGAGGAGTAACGCTGAACGCCCGCAAAACCCGATCGCGTCAGCACAAAAGATCGCTCACCCGATCGCACTTTTTGCAGCCCCTGTGCACAAGCTTTCGCCATCATTAAACCATACAAATTGTGCGTTTCAGCGTGGGTGGCGCCCTCGGATTCCGGGCCTTGCGGTGCATCCAGCGGAAACCAGATGTGTTGGTGGCCGTCGCCAAAAGGCCGTTCTGCGATCGAAGGTTCGTTCATGTCGTTCCAAATCCCCGCAACGCCCATATCTGTAAGGTTTTTGTGCAATTCGCCCCACCACTGGCGCACCTCTGGCCGCAAGAAGTCGGGAAACACCGCTTTTTCGGGCCAAACGTAACCGTGGAATAGCCTTCCCTCTGCGGTGCGGACGAAATAGTCGTTTTCCACACCCCGATCGAATACTTCATAATCTCCTTCCGGTTCGTACTTGACACCGGGATCGACAATCGTGACAACCTTAAAACCGGCTGCTTTCAAGTCTGCGATCAGTTTCGCGGGATCGGGGAAACGCTTCGGGCTCCAAGTAAAAACGCGGTAGCCGTCCATATAGTCGATGTCAAGGTGGATGACATCGCAGGGAATCGCCCGATCGCGAAATTCCTTCGCCAACTCGCGCACAACGTCCTCGGATTCGTAGCTCCAGCGGCATTGGTGGTATCCCAGCGCCCATTTTGGCGGAAGTGGCATCCGGCCGGTTAACTGCGTGTAGGTGGCGATAATTTGGGCGGGTTCCGGGCCGTAAATGATGTAGTAATCGAGTTCCGGGCCTCTGGTTTCCATCCGCAAAACTCCCGGTTGTTGGGCGCCGATATCGAATTGACTCCAAAATGTAGTGTTGAAAAAGATGCCGTAAGCGAGATCGGGATTCAGGGCGATATAAAATGGGATCGCCTGGTACATTTCATCGCTGAGGGAATTGTAGTCAAGCGCGTCTATTGTCCAGTTTGTCTTGACTTCGGAGAGTTTGTCGAGAAAGCCGGTGCGTTCGCCGAAACCGTAGAAGTGCTCGTCTGCTTCGATGTGCTTCCAGCCTGCGGTTGCGCCTGTGCGCCATCCCATACTGCGATCGCAGTCGCTAGCAAAGGGTTTTCCCGATTTGTCAAAGCATTCGATTGCAGGGCGATATCGCTTGACTGAAATCGTTATTTGTGCTGTTTCTATTTCTATTTTTTCGTCTGTTTCTCGCACTTCAAATGGTGTAATTTCCCACTCTTCGTCAGCGAGAGTTATTGAGTGCGATCGCTCTTTAAATTCACCCGTGGGGGACATTCGCACTCGGATTAAGGTCGGTGCGAGTACGCTGATTGTGAGAGAGGAATTGGTACAGTTGAAGTGAATTGTGCGATCGGTTTTACTTATAGATTGTACTGAGCCGATCGTTGACCAAGGCTGTTCTGTTGTTTGGAGTTTTCCGAAGTATTGCGGCATGAGTAATTTTAGATTGTGGTTTATAACTATGATGGCAGTGTAGAGAGAAAAGTGCGCTCTCTCTTAGGTTAGAAGCGCTAATAGCTAATGCACAAAACAGCTCGATTTCATTTTATACTGTAATATATGGGATATGTTTCAACCGCCGAGTCTTATCTTTGAGCGCCGTGCTGTTTTAACAGCTTAACAATCTCCGGGGTGGATGATTTATCAGCAATACTTAAAGCCGTTTCACCCTTTTTATTGCGAGCGTTGACATTAGCACCTTTTGAGAGAAATAGCTGAACTAATTCTGGTTTTAATGACGGGGAGATCCCAGTGTTCGGTAGAACAATTTTTATCAAAAGAGTGGTATTGTCATAAGCATCGAACTCGTTCACATCAGCACCGCGCTCGAGCAGTAATTTTGCAACATTAATATCTCCCTGAGACACGGCACTGTACAGCAAGCCAGGAGCGATCGTGGCTCCATTTTTAAGGAGTAACTCAACTATATCTTGTTTTACTTTCCCAGGTTTAAACCTACCAATCACAGCGAACAAAATTTTATCATTTTTCAGATTAGCGCCTCGATTAATCAGGATTTTCATTGCTTCAGCATTACCGCTTTCTGCTGCAACATTAAGTGCTGTGCGTTCGTTCAGATCGATCGCCTCCATATCAGCACCGTTGGAGATTAATAAATCGATAGTGTCACTACCTTTGCCTGCTGCTGCTTTGTGCAAAACCGTTTGTCCAGCTTTGTCGATTGCCTTTATATCCACGCCTTTTTGCAGCAATAATTGGGCGATTTTCCGATCGCCTCCAACAGCCGCCGCGTGTAACAATGTTTGATTTAAGTAAGTCTGGAAATGGATATCTGGATTTTTGGCTATGATTTTTTCAACTTCTGCCAGATTCCCCGTGTAAGCGGCACTAAACAGCAGAATATTGATATTATCTATTTTTGGTAATTCCCATTGATCGAACATCCCAACCTCAACACGCTCCCCCCGCCAATCTACAGAAACAAGTTGAACCATCTCAAAGCTTTTACTTTTCAACTCTCTTCCAGACGCATCAAAAAGATATACATCGCAGGGAGCATCGCTTCCTCCACCAGGCATAGAAAACAGCAGCGGATGTCTGACAATCGCGATCGAATATTTGCCATCAGGGCTGAACCCAGCGCTGCGAATACCCGATTTTTTAATTTCTCGCGGCGCAACTGAGAGGATAATTAACAAACCTAAAAGACCAATACAGCCGAAACGAAAGAAACGCATAACTAGATAAAAATAGTTGATTCTGGGGAATATTTTAACATAAAGTTCGATCGCCCTTTACCTCCTATCTTCATAAACTGAAAATACATTTTCATTTCTAGCCTACTATCTCTCAAATTTTGCAAAATTATACGTAATAAGCTGTTCGGCATTTAAAGGAGGATAGTAGGGTGCGTCAGTAAAGAAGCGTTTCCCATGTATAGTAAGCGTTCTAGCTGACGCACCTTACCTGGATCGTTAATGGTTTAAATGCGTAACAGCTTACTACCGATAGGATTTTTTCAAGGTGCTTGCGTTCCTCAGCGCTCCATCTCCCTAGTGTTAAAAATTTTACCAGCAACCAAAATTTTGACGATCGCCCGCCAACACCAGTTCCCATCTCCTCTTCTAAAATTTCAAATAAAGTGCGATTTGTTCCGGTTTTTCAGTTGCTGAGTATGCTATATTGATTGGAAAGGTTTAATGCTAAGGAAACAAGTCTGTTAGAATCGCAATATAAATTTTAAAGTGGTAATTCATTCAAGTTTACTACTTCCCTGTCATAAAAACTCAACTCTAAATACTGAATGACTTTTCCTAGATTAAGATGGACAGGCATTGGCTTATAAGTATTTTCACTCACGCAGAGCAGTCACCTTTACACTTGTACTGACGGTACAATTACTGGAGTAAACCGATGTTAAAAACTGTAGTTGGTCATAGCAACGATCCTGACTCTCTCTCGGCCATAACAGAGGTACTAGAGCAATGTCAGCAATCCCTCTCAGGATCATCTCCTCAAGCAGGTATATTGTTCGCTGCCATTGACTTTGAACATACTCTAATCTTAAATCAAATTCATGAGACTTATCCAGGAATTGAGCTAATTGGTGGCACAACCGATGGAGAGATGTCTTCTATTTTAGGATTTGAACAGGATTCACTCACTCTGATGTTATTTTGTTCGGACAGCATCACGATTCGTGCTGGAATTGGACGAGACATTTCCCAGGACTTGAACGGCGCCATTCAAACGGCTATTGTTCAAGCAACAACAGGTCATACAGATCCGATTAAACTCTGTATTGCTTTGCCAGAAAGTCTCAGCACCAGCGCCGTTTTGATTTTAGATAGCTTGAATCAAGCTTTAGGGGAAAAAGTCCCTATTTTTGGCGGACTCACGGCGGATAGATGGCAGTTCAAACAAACCTATCAATTTTACAAAACAGAAGTTTGTAGCGATTCAATTCCCATTCTCTTAATCTCTGGGCCTATTCTATTTTCTCATAGTATTGCTAGTGGTTGGAATCCCGTTGGTAAGCCAGGTAAAGTTACGAAAGCTTCTCAAAACGTAGTCTACGAAATTGATGGTCAACCCGCTCTAGAGTTTTATCACCACTATTTAGGGAAAATGCCACCATCCTTAGAATATCCCCTAGCCGTGTTTGATGTCAATAAAACTCATTACTATATGCGAGCGCCCAGCGGATTTTATGATTCCGCAGTTGGCAGCGTGACCTTTTTTGGGGATATTCCAGAACAAGCGATCGTTCAAATTACCGAAACCACCCACGATCGTATTCTCTCTGCATCTCGAACATCGATGATGCAAGCCTTAGAGAATTATCCAGGTAAAGAACCTGCCGCCGCTCTGTATTTTTCCTGTTGCGGTAGGCGACAGATTCTAGGTACTCGCACTAAAGAAGAATATGCACTAACTCAAACCTGCTTGACCAAATCATTGCCGAGTTGTGGCTTCTACACCAATGGCGAAATTTCTCCCTTAGAACAGCAGGGCATCTCCTATTTTCACAATGAAACATTTATCACTTTGCTACTAGGAGAAGCGTAAGATGAAGTCAGAACAAATAGATGCTCTGGCAAGGATTCAGCAGCTTGAAAAAGAAAATCGCATTTTGCGAAAAAAGTTAGAGCGTTCGGAGACAACTTGCCTAGGACTCGAGCAAACGAATCAAAAGAAAGAGTATTTGCTCCGACAGATCATCAATGAGCTAGAAAATTCACAAAAAGAAGTCAAAGAAAAGCGTCAGTTAGAACAGACTCTGCTCGAACTTCAACGAACTCAAGCCCAACTCGTTCATGCTGAAAAGATGTCCAGCTTAGGGCAACTTGTAGCGGGTGTGGCTCATGAAATTAATAATCCAGTTAACTTCATCCACGGCAACCTAAGATACCTTGAGGAATATTCTCAAAATCTGCTGAATCTCGTGCAACTTTACCAGCATCACTACCCGAATGCGGTAGCTGAAATTCAAGCGCAGGAAGATGCAATTGACCTAGATTTTTTGCAGAAAGACTTGCTCAAAATTATGAACTCTATGAAGCTGGGGACAGATCGCATTCGGAACATTGTGCTGTCCCTCCGCAATTTTTCCCGCACCGACGAAGTTGATATTAAACCAGTAAACATCCATGAAGGGCTCGACAGCACTCTGATGATTTTGCAACACCGCCTGAAAGCTCGCTCAGAAAGACCGGAAATTCAGGTGATTAAAGACTACGCTTCTCTACCGCTGGTGGAGTGCTATGCAGGCCCGCTGAATCAGGTGTTTATGAATATTCTCTCCAATGCCATTGATGCCTTGGAAGAGAATAATGCGCGGCCCAAGTACCGGGAAATTCAAGAAAATCCCAGTCAAATTACCATCCGAACCTCTGCAATCGATGCCCAGTGGGTTGAGATTGCGATCGCCGATAACGGTTCGGGTATACCGAAAGAGATCGGGCAGCGCATTTTCGATCCTTTCTTCACAACTAAACCTGTTGGCAAAGGAACGGGAATGGGGATGTCGATCAGCTATCAAATTGTTACTGAAAAACATCGGGGAAAGCTGGAGTGTTTCTCTACTCTGGGTGAGGGAACAGAGTTTGCAATCAAAATACCTGTCAGACAAAAAATTGACCGCGTTAGCTAATACTAAAAATAGTTTTTAATTTTGATTTGTGAGTTGTGAGTTTGAAATTAAAGAGTTAACAAGTTTTTAGTTCATTAATAAATCAAAAACTTCTGGCTGCGCCCCCGCACGTTACCCCTACCTACAGTTTGTAGGGTGCGTAAGGCGCGCCTCCCCCTTACTTATAGCGGGTTAAAAAATTTGTAGGTCTGAGTTTTGCCATCGGACGATCGCAGAAACAGTCGATCGCCTGTATAGTGATATTCTGCAGTTGCTAGTCGGTTGCGAAACTTGCGGGCGATCGCTTTGACTTAAGTACGCGGACACAAATAAACATTATTATGTCCGCAGCAAGGAACGAAGCAATCCCAAGTATCAGCGATTGCTGCATTCCTATCTGCTGTTTCCTTAAACTTTAACGATTTTTGAGCGCCTTGAAATACTACAGCCAACATCCTAACGCTTTCTCGATCGACTACCTCAACGACTTGCGAGGAGCAATTCTAGCGTCCCCTTATCTAGCAATCAACAACCTCAACCGCGATTTCATTGGCACAAAAGGGTTTTCCGTGGTGTTTCAACGTTCCGAAATCGCCGAAGTAGAACGGCGGTTTCCCTTGTTCAAACCCTATCTAGACCAAGCATTACAGCCTGAATGCAATGCTTTTTACCTCAACCCGCTGCTGCTGGGTGCAGGTTCCCGCGTCGATCCGCATATCGATCGATCTTTGCGATCGTACTGCAAAACTGTTGAACCTCCCGCAGCCGTCAGCGTTTTGTACGTGCAAGTGCCGCCGAACTTGCAAGGGGGAGAGTTGATACTGCGGCGCAACAAACAGCAAGTCGGACTCATTAAGCCGCAAGCCAACTCGTTGGTCTATTTTCAAGGAGATTTGACTCATTCTGTCAACGCTGTTAAAAGTACCGGGACTCGTTTGAGTTTGGTTTGCGAACAGTACAGTTTGAGCGAAACTCAATTGCAAGATATTCCCGGATTCACAGTGGAATCAAGGGCTGTGAAAGCAAAAATTAAGTAAGGTTTATTGGATAATTGATATCTAGTCCTGTAAATTAACCACAATACTTGTAGGGGCGGCTTTCACCAACAATCTTTCATTCACATCCACAATATCTATAAACCCGCGCCGACTCGATAGATAAAATTTTATAACGGGCAATTCAACGGACATGATATGACAGGTAAACTTCGGCCAGGAAGTTAGTAGGGCGCGTCAGCTTTGAGCCGTGAGTTATTGATAAAATAACGCGCTGCTGAGGCACCATACAACTGATTTTTACCCGCTCAGCTTCGCCGAAGGGAGCCTTCTGCACGTGCGATCGCCCCCAGTTTCAGCGAGCATGGCGTCGTGTTAAACTGAAATCCTGCGGTTGTCTGCTATCCGTGCGATCGACCGTTCAGAAAAAAAACTCATTTTTTGTAGCTGGCGATACATTTATTTCGTTAATGATTGTTTAGACTCTCCAAGTGTAGATTGTGTACTATCCATAATTCTCCAAAACTCTAAACAAGTGTGTTGTTAGCTGGACTGCGATTTATCGATCGCACAACAGTGAAAAACCCTAAATCGATCGGCACAAAATTTTTCAGCTTACTCGGGGTTAAGGATTAGGTACTAAATCTGTGCAATGTTGACATCTATAATATTGACGCAAGTTTAGTACGCGCTCTTGTCATCTATTGTTTTGCTAATAACCGAAATCCCACCGCATCTGAAACTGGATAGTCATCAACATGATGGTAAAGCGATCGCACATCGCTATAATTAGCATAATTAAGATTGGGTTGTAGTAAGGACTAAAGTCCTTATAGGAAAACAAGAAAGAGGACAAACGTCCTCACTAACAACCGGCTTTTCCTAAGCCGGATCTTTTCAAAACTACTCGTCTCACAATCCCCATAAAAATAACCATGAGTGGAAACGAATCGCGCGTTCAAGCAATTTCTCAAATCGTCAACCGCAAACTGATGCCGGCCAGGCCTCCCAAGCGGCTAGAAGATATGTGGGCAACAGACGTTTTTAGTCTGAGCAAGATGCAAGAATGTCTGCCCAAAAGCATTTTCAAATCAGTAAAAAATACCGTTCAAACCGGCAAAAAACTCGACGAGTCAGTCGCTGATGTAGTTGCAGTAGCAATGAAAGATTGGGCTATTTCCAAAGGAGCGCTGTACTACGCCCACGTATTTTACCCGCTCACCAACAGCACCGCCGAAAAGCACGACGGTTTCATCTCAGTCCAAAGCGACGGCTCAGTCATCTCAGAATTTGCCGGTAAAGTTCTCGTACAAGGCGAACCCGACGGCTCGTCCTTCCCCAACGGCGGCATCCGTTCCACCGCCGCCGCTCGCGGATATACAGCCTGGGATGTCACCAGCCCCGCCTACGTCATGGAAACAGACAACGGCATGACATTGTGCATTCCCACTGTTTTCATCTCCTGGACAGGCGAAGCATTAGACAAGAAAACGCCGCTTTTACGTTCGATTGCCGCAATGAACAAAGCAGCAACCCGAGTGTTAAAGCTGTTAGGAAATACCGAAGTTGCCCCGGTAAATTCCAGTTGCGGTGCCGAACAAGAATACTTCCTGATAGATTCAAATTTTGCTAACAATCGCCCGGACTTAATGTTAGCAGGTCGCACACTTTTTGGAAAACCTCCTGCCAAAGGTCAGCAATTTGACGACCACTATTTTGGAGCAATTCCAGAACGCGTTCAAGTTTTCATGCAGGAAGTAGAAGAAAGAATGTACCGCCTGGGCATTCCTGCCAAAACTCGCCACAACGAAGTAGCTCCCGGTCAATTTGAAATTGCACCATTTTTTGAATCAGCAAACGTCGCCAGCGACCACCAACAATTAACCATGACAATTCTTCGCAACACAGCGAAGAAACACGGTTTTGCCTGTTTGCTGCACGAAAAGCCCTTTGCAGGCATTAACGGTTCCGGCAAACACGTCAATTGGTCTGTTGGCAATGCCACCCAAGGAAACTTATTAGACCCCGGCGATACACCGCACTCAAACGTGCAGTTCCTCGTTTTCTGCGGCGCTGTAATTCGCGGCGTTCACAAATACGGGTCGCTGTTGCGCGCGGTAGTTGCGACTGCCAGCAACGACCACAGATTGGGTGCTAATGAAGCTCCCCCAGCGATTATCTCTGTCTATTTGGGATCGCAATTAGAAGATATCTTCGAGCAAATTAGCAAGGGAGGAGTTAAGGATTCTCAAGGCCGGGGCATCATGAATTTAGGTGTAGAAACACTGCCTACTTTCATGAAGGATGCCGGCGACAGAAACCGGACATCGCCCTTTGCTTTTACTGGCAACCGTTTTGAATTCCGCGCAGTAGGTTCGGGTCAGTCTGTTTCCGGCCCGCTGGTGGCGATGAACACAATTCTGGCAGATTCTTTGGACTGGGTTGCTAACAAATTAGAAAGCGATTTGGCTAACGGAACTGAACTCCATGCTGCTATCCAAACTCTCCTGAAAGAAGTGATGGACGAGCACGGTGCGGTGGTATTTGGCGGCAACGGCTATTCTGAAGAATGGCACAAAATGGCCGAGGAACGGGGTTTAGCCAACTTGCGGACTACGGCAGATGCTTTGCCCGTGTTGAAGGAAGGATACATTGAAGACTTGTTTGAAAAGACAGGTGTTCTGACTCCTGTTGAATTGGAAAGCCGTTACGATGTCTATGCAGAGCAGTATTTGCTGGCAATTGAAGTCGAAGCAAAACTGGTATCAAGCATGGCAAAAACCATGATTTATCCGGCAGCAGTCAGCTATTTGTCGGATCTTTCCAACACAATTGCTGGCTTGAAAGAGATTGGCATTGACCTAGAAAAAGAAACTGCTCAAACAGTAGCCACCCTGGTTAAATCGATGATGGATAGTGCGAGCAAGTTGAGTGCTGCTTTGAGCCAGCACGATTTTGCTTCGACAGAAGAGCATATGCAGTATGCTTCGCAAACAATTCGTCCTTTGATGGATGAGGTTCGCCAGTATGCGGATGCTCTGGAAGCTGAAATAGCTGATGATTTGTGGCCGCTGCCTACTTATCAGGAAATGCTGTTTGTTAAGTAATCGGAAATTTGGTTAATTTCTGATGAGATTTGTAGGGACACGGCAGTGCCGTGTCCTTTGATGTTATGGGGGAAATTTGTATTTTGAGCAACGCCTTATATCAAGTTCGGTTAATTGCTTATAAGAACCAGCCGGGCGGGTTTATGAAATTGTCAGTTTTAGGCAATTATTATTGGTGAACCCGCCCCTACAAAAATTATATCTATTTAACCGAACCTGATATTACAGCCGCGATCGACCAGATTTCAGCGCTCCCGGCAAACAGGCAAAGCTCGCCTCGATCGCTGCGGAACTCGATCCGTTGTATTGTAAGCTACAAGCGTTACTTGACCTCGATCGTCCATCACCCAACCTCCAGCAGGAATAACTGCCTTTGGCTGAATTTCTCTTTCTGCCTTTGTACCCTGTACATTCTGACTTCCACCGACGGGTGGTTCCACCCAATTAAACTGAGCATAATCCCTACTGAGCACATCATTAGGATTCGGCGGTACTCCTCCTTTACCAGTAATATTAAACTCATTTCCCGCCTCTATATTGCAAGGATTAGTCACAATTAACTGCGTTGGATCGACAACATTTTGCGGCAATTCTACTAATCCTTGAGCCGGATTGACACCAGTCGTGCTAAAGGTTACTGCCCCTTGCAAAGCCGGGCCAGCTTGTTGAGAAATGGCGGCGATATCGCTAGTGGGAAGTAAAGAAGTTGGATTGACTTGTAAGTCGGCAAATTCAGCGTCAGTCAGTTCTAAACTACTTCTAGCTGCTTCGCGATTAACAGCCGTAAAACCAAATATATTCGGTACATTGACTGTAACTTGTCCTCCAGTAGCTGTACGAGCATTAGCTGTGATATCGCTATTTTCTCGCGGGAGGGCAACCAAAATATCGCTGTTAATCCTGATATTGCCACCGTCAGAACTACCTGCATCCGTCGTAATTCTGCTGTTGCGCCGCAATTGAATGGATCGCGCTTGGAGGTTAATATTTGCTCCAGTACCGGAGACAGTTGTACCGTCTATGCTGGCTTTGTTATCGAGGGCGATCGAGTCTGCAACCACATTAATATTACCAGCACGACCACTTCCCAAAGCCTCAACATTGACTGTGCCTCCATCTCGGACAATCAATCGATTTACATTCAGATTCAACGAGCCGGCATTCCCCGTAGCATTGGGATTGACAAAAGTATTTGCGCTGCCAACCGAAGCCTCAATTTTACTCCTGAAGCCACCGTTACTCCCGATGCCTTGCACTTCTGTACGATCGGCATTAACTGTAATATCTCCCGCATCTGCTGCACTCAAAGAGCCCGCAGAAATAATCCCCCCATTCCGCACAGCGAGCAGGGGCGTGAAGAGGCGGATATCTCCACCTCTACCAGAGGTTGTAGTTTGAGTACCCAGGGCACTCGGTGCGAAGCCCCCATTCCCCAAAACTCCAGACACGCCGCTCACTTCGATCGACTCTGAGGCTCTAACAGTTAAACTTCCTCCAGGCCCCCCACTCCTAGAAAAAACGAATCCGCCAATAATCGCACCCGTCGATAAAGTAATTACAGCTCCATCCGAAACAGTCAGCCGCTTAGTGTCGATGGTAATATCCCCGGCTTTCCCATTCCCATCGAAAGAGTTAGCAGCAAGCGCCGTTTGCGCCGTACTTCCAGGAAGACTCCCCGACAATTCTACCGATTCATTCGCTTTAATCGCGATATTCCCTGATGCTCCATTACTGCGACTGATGCTGACGAGATTGGAGCCATCGCGCATGATTAACCGTTGTGCGTCAACAGTTATGCTTCCGCCTTGACCGGTACTTACCCTAGTTGTTCCGTTGCTGAGTACAGAACTAACGATCTCGACGGTATTGGCGCGGAAAGTCATATTTCCACCATTTCCAGCACTAAATGTAGAGGTACCGCCCACTACGCCATCGCGCAGCAGCAGCCGTCCGGTGTCAACGTTAATATCTCCGGAGGCTCCGCTGCCAACAGTACCAGCATTCAGAACAATTTGCGGATCGAAGGGGTTGAGCGTTCCAGATGCCACATATTGGCTGTAAACTCGCTGATAGCCTTCAATTCCCAGCCCGGTAAGTTCTACTGAGTCAGTAACGCGGAGGTTGATATCGCTCCCCTTCCCCTCTGCCAGTGTAGCAGTGAAAATTTGCGACCCCCCCTCTACTCGCAAGTTTTGGGCGTTTATGTCGATACCTCTGCCATCTATATTTCCTAGTGTTAGTCCATAAATTCCCGAACGGCTGAGGGTGACGTTTGATGCCCTGATGTCAATTTTCCCACCTCCTAATCCGCTGGTGTTTATCAACGCACCGTTCATTTCAATATTGCCGAAATTCTGAATATTGCCGTAGTTTAAATTCACACCTAAAGCTGTTTGTTCAAATTGCACCAAACCTGGACTTTTGACGCTACCCAACAGAATTTGTCCGCTATAAGCGGTTAGATTTCCTTCTTGTAGTTGGATCTCTCCCCCGATTAACCCTAAAGTTTGACCGGGGTCTACTGTTAAACCAAGTTTGTTAGAAACAGGAATTTCTACGGGCAGTGGCGGTAAGGTTGGTGTTGGGCCAATTGCTTCTGAAGAGTTGACAATTGTGCCGGGATTTTCTCTAAATCTCAAAGCCACAGGAATATTAATCGCTAACAATGGCACGGCGCTGGGGTTATTACTGCTAAATTCAAAGCCATTATTAAACAGAACGTCGCTAGCAGTTGCACCGATAAATGAGCCGCGCAAATCTAACCGCGCATTGGGGCCGAAGATAATTCCTTTCGGGTTGAGTAAGAATAAGTTGGCGTTTCCTTGTACTCCTAATGTTCCTAATATATTGGAAGGATTGCCACCTGTGATGCGGGTGAAAATATTAGCAATGCCGTTAGGAATGGCAAAATATGCTCCTCTGCCTTCACCGACGTTGAATTCTCGGAAACTGTGAAATAAGTTAGGGCCGCGAGTTGCACCGCCTTCAATGCGGTCTGATGGTAGATTATTGATAGTATCGGATACGGTGCGGGAGTTTTCAGTGCCTAGAGTGCGATCGGGGACGATTTGAGCGAGAGTGGCCGTGGGAAATAGCAGCAAGAAAGCAAACAATAGAGTGGAAGATATGCGGGACATAGTTCAGCTTCCTATATAATATTTGAGGGTAAAATAATCTTTTTGTTAGATACCCGACTTCTTTAAAAAGTCGGATATCTGGCTACTGTATTTGTGTTTCCAAATCAGCCGATCGCCCAGACTAACATTCCCTAACCTGAATCAAACGATTTGCTCGCTAGAAGGTTCTCCTGTAGCTGGAGGTTCTACCGGTTCGCCAAAAGCAATCCGCAAAAATGGCGGCGCTAAAAATGTCGTCAGAATCACCATGATAATAATCGAGACTTCCAGCGGTTTATCCAAAACCCCACTCGCGGAACCGATGCCGGCAAAAACTAACCCGACTTCCCCCCGAGGAACCATCCCCACTCCGATCGCCAATCGATTGATTCCAGGCTGACCAAACACCGCCCAACCTGTTACGATCTTGCCCAAAATAGCAACCACAATCAAAAATACAGCAATCAAAAGTCCCGCCCGATTGTCCGGCACTGTTGGGTTCAAAACCCCCAAATCCGCCCGAGCCCCCACCGTTACAAAGAAGATGGGCACAAATAAATCGGCGATCGGCTTCACCATTTCATCCAACTCATTGCGCGCATCGCTTTCATCCAACACCAAACCAGCCGCAAACGCACCCAAAATCGCTTCGAGATGAATTGCGTTGCCCAGAAAAGCCATGAAGTAGGCAAAAATAAATGCCGGGATGATAATATTGCCGCGAGTTTTGAGTTGACCCACCACCGCCGAGAAGGTTTTGTCGAAGACACCACCCAACAGAATCGAACCTAGCAGAAAAACAGTTGCACTGACAATCAAATAGATGACATTAACAACATCAATCTCCCCGGTTTTGGCTAAACTGGCGACAACAGCCAGGACAATAATTCCCAACACATCATCAATCACCGCCGCACCGACAATAATTTGACCTTCTTTAGAGTTCAGTTGTCCTAAATCAGACAACACTTTAGATGTAATTCCGATGCTGGTTGCCGTCAAAGCTGCCCCCGCAAAAATTGCTGGAATTGCCGCCGTGTGGAAAATTATCATCAAGCCCGCAGTACCGGCGGCAAAGGGAACTGCCACACCTACGCAGGCGACAACGGTAGCTTGAATTCCGACTTGCTTGAGTTGTTTGAGATCCGACTCTAAGCCAATTTCAAACAGCAGAATAATCACGCCTAATTCAGCTAGCACTGCAATGACTTCACTCTGGGATTCAAAGACGCTGGTGAGGGCGGCAGGAGACAGATGATTAATCGATTGCAGAACTGTCATAATCCCTGAGTTGGATGCTGACAGCCCGCTTCCGGGAAAAACGATCAAGTGTAAAGCAGATACCCCAATAATCACCCCTGCTACAAGTTCACCCAAAACCGGCGGAAAATCAAATTTTAGAGCAACTTCCGCGCCGATTTTACTGGCGAGATAAATCACTACCAAACTGAGCAAAACTCCGCTCATAACGATCGGCGAATTTTCTGCCTCGACTGTTGCTAGCAAAGGTATGGGAGCAACTAGGGATGCCATCCCAGAACTGAAAGCTGTAATTGTATGGTTCAAAAACATGGGTACGATGATGGTAAGAAAGACGATTCTACGCTGACTGTTGACTGTTGACTGTTGACTGTTGACTGTTGATTGTTGATTGTTGATTGTTGACTGTTGACTGATGACTGATGACTGATGACTAATGACTAATGACTAATGACTGATGACTGTAGACTGTTGACTGTGAGGGGGAAAATTGATAACTGTTACATATTGGGTAGCCAGTTAACTCGACATTACTATCAAGCAAAGCTTGAAGAACCCAAATCTGGCGGTACATCCTGCCACCGCCCTTGTCCTACTGCTTGAATTGCTTCTTTTAGCAAGATATCGCCGGTATAAATTGCCCTACCGACGATCGCACTTTTGACACCAATTGGTTCCAAAGCCAGCAAACTCAACAAATCTGCGATCGAACTAACGCCGCCGGAAGCAATCACCGGAATCGAAATAGCGTTAGCAATTTCCCGCAAAGATTCCAAATTCGGCCCTTCCATAGTACCGTCGCGGTGAATGTCAGTGTAAATAATTTCAGCCGCCCCTAACTCTGCCATTTTTTGCGCCAATTCAGTTGCTAAAACTTCCGAAGTTTCTAGCCACGCTCTAGTCGCAACTTTACCATTTCTGGCATCGATGCCGACCAGAATTCGGTCGGGAAATTCGGCGCACAATTCGCCGACTAATTGCGGTTGTTCGACGGCGACAGTGCCGAGGATGACGCGCCGAACGCCTAAATTGAGGATAGCAGCAACAGAAGCGCGATCGCGCATTCCCCCACCTACTTGACAGGGAACGTCTACCGATCGGACGATCGCTTCAATAGCTGCTTGGTTGACTGGATGACCTGCTTTGGCGCCGTCGAGGTCTACTAAATGCAGCATGGTTGCGCCTTCATTTACCCACTCTCTGGCGACTGCGACGGGGTTGTCGTTAAAAGTTTGAGACTTCGCGTAGTCTCCCTGATACAATCTGACGCATTTTCCATCCAATAAGTCGATCGCTGGAATTACATTCATGATTTTTCCTCAAATTGGTAATTATACCAGTTTCAAAAAAGAATGCAACTTTAGGCAAGAGCCCAACCCATACATAATCATTCATTCCGAATTTTAAAATCTAAAATCTAAAATCTAAAATGGTATTACCCATTACCATTTATTTTTGACATTCGCAACCGCTATTTAAATGAAACATAATTGCCGAAGAAAGCGTTGACCATAAAGGAGTATTGACATCGGTTTTTTGCAAAGCTTCTGCCGTCCAGTCGTTGCAAGTTCTTAAAATATAGTAACTGCCTTTGGCTTCATAAAAACTGTCGCTGTTACCGTAGCCGTAGCTAATTTTCATTTTCTTACCTGCTGCGTCTAATTGGAATGAATTTTTAATAAAATTTACCAGCATCAGATAATTTTTCCCACTAATTTTAACACATTTGGTTTCAATATTTAGGGGAAGAACCCGATAACCTTGAACGTGTAGAGTAGAGGGAGTAAGGAGAAATAGCGCCTTAAAAGCTGTAATTGGGTTGATACTTCCTGATGTGGGAGTTTCCAGCATAAAATCTCTATCTCCCCAGCCAAAAGACAAATATTTATAATCAGAATTGGCATCCCGCCCTATTTCTGGTAGAGGTAAAAACTTATTCCAGTCAAAATATTCATTTTTAACTGGAACGATGATTTCGGTGTGGATGCCTTGGTTGGAAATGTATAGAGAGATTGTGCAATCTGCTTGCGAGTAATTTCCCCACTTTCTGGGAGTTAGATAGCCAATTGTTAGGAAAGCGGTTAAAGATAAGATGACAATTCCTAAACGCTGTATGATTTTTCTCATTTTAACCGTGGTGTCAAATTCTGCTTTCGGATGGCGGGCGCTGCATCTTTGTGGGAAAGAATTCTTGCAAGGCAGAATTGCGCTGTTCGGGGGTTTCGCTGGCCCAATTCGACAAACTTTCGTAGAAAAAGAAAGACACGCCAGCGAAATCTCTTTTTCGCACTTCTTGCACTTGTTCTTGAATTTGTTTTAGGGGCACGGAATTATTTTTAAGACCAGTTAAAATGCCGATCGCAGTTGGAATGTGAAGTTTAGCCAGTTTGACTTCTTCCCGTTCCAGTTCCGCACTAAAACGCTTGATATCGCTGCGATAAACCTGCAATACAATTTCTTGGATGTAGCCGCGTCTTTCCCAGGTAAACCAGTCCTGCAAGTGGGCGGGTAAAGCAAAGTGAAAAGGGTTTGGAGATAAGCTGACAATACATTTTTCTTTGCGGGATTTGATGGCGCGGGAAACTCGCCCCATGAAGTCATTAATTTTGTCCGCGCGCCAGCGCACCCAGAAGGTTTCGCGGGCGTCGTCGGAGGGATGGCTTTTGATTTGTTCCTGATACATTGACACTGTTAGCGGCTCGTAGCCAAATTCTACTGGCAAGCCGAAATGGTCGTCAAATTGAATGCCATCTATATCATAATTATCGACAACTTCTAGGATTAAATCTAAGATAAATTGCTGGACTTCGGGATGAAAGGGATTCAGCCAAACTCGCTCGTGTTCGCCTTCTTTCCAAATAGTTGAACCGTCGCGCCGCATCGCCAGCCAGTCTGGGTGAAGTGTGGCTAATTCCGATTCGGCGGGAGCCATGAAACCAAACTCAAACCAGGGGATTACTGCTATACCTTTTTGGCGGGATTGTGCTATAATTTCTTTGAGGATGTCTCGGTCTTTCAATCCGGGCGATGGGTCGATCGACTGTCCGAATACTCGTTGGGCGGCAGCACTCGGATAAAGCGTATAGCCTCCTTGCCAAACCGTGGGATAGATGGTATTAAAATTGAGTAGATCGAGTCGATTTACAGCGTCAATGATGTTGTTGGGGGAGAAAATAACGTCGCTGTCAATGTTCGTCAGCCAGACGCCGCGCAATTCGGTTGTTGGGGTGGTGGGCGGGGTTTGAGCCAAGAGACGCGGGGATAAAATCGCGGAGGAGGTAAGGGCGATCGCAAAAACAACTATTAAAGCCAGTATCCGCTGCCATTGGTGCAGTTTAATCATCAATTTTTCGCAAATATGATTATTGTGAGAGTTCTATTTTACCTCACTCAATAGCACCATTCTCAGCAACAGGCAAGATGCCTGTTCCACAAGAGTGAATTTTTTTCTTGTGGGGTGGGCTTCTAGCCCGCCCTTAAAAAGCTTATTCAAAATGATGCAATATCTCAGTTTTACCTCATATGTTGCACCATTCTCAATAATCCTTTTAGGAACAGGCATCTTGCCTGTTCCACCAGAAAATTCGGCGTTGCTGATTCACGGTATGAAGCAACTTTTCGCTTGATGTTACAAAACTCACCTTACTTGACTTATAGCAATTCCGAAATCTTCCATTCATACCTGTATTCAGCAACGCCAATTTTTATTTTATGATTCCCAGGCGCTAACATTGGCGATCGCCCCACTGTAATAAAGTTAATAAATCCTAAAAATTCTAAAAAAGTGGCTGCGGATACTTAAATTTAGCAAATATTTAAGATATGACAAGTTAGTAACAATCAAATAGTTATAAGATTGAAATTGTTTTTGAGTCAAAATTCCTATGAATCCTGATTCTCTCCGCACCTTGGGCGTGCCGCCGAATGCTTGGAAAGTTGATGCCAAAATTGCCGACATCACCCGATCGCCGATCGCACCTCAACCTGTTACTCTGGAAACAGAAACTAAAACCCTGCGTTTGGACTTAGCCAAAGCAGCAATGTTGGTGATAGATATGCAAAACGATTTCTGTCATCCCGACGGTTGGCTGGCGCATATTGGCGTAGATGTAACGCCCGCCAGAACTCCAATTAATCCTTTAATAAATTTGCTGCCAAAATTGCGATCGCACGCAATGCCAATTATTTGGATAAACTGGGGAAATCGCCCCGATTTGCTCAATATTAGTGCAGCTTCCCGTCACGTTTACAATCCCACAGGCGACGGCGTAGGTTTGGGAGATCCGCTGCCAAAAAACAACGCACCTGTACTGATGGCAGGGAGTTGGGCGGCGCAGGTTGTCGATGAATTGGAACCGAAATCGGAGGATATTTGCGTTGATAAATATCGGATGAGCGGCTTTTGGGATACTCCTTTAGATAGTATCTTGCGGAACCTCGGCAGAACTACACTTTTCTTCGGAGGAGTAAACGCCGATCAGTGCGTCATGGCTACACTGCAAGATGCTAATTTTCTCGGTTACGACTGCATTTTGGTCAAAGATTGTACAGCTACGACATCGCCAGATTATTGCTGGCAAGCTACTCTTTATAACGTTAAACAATGTTTTGGCTTTTTGTCGGATTCTCAGGCTATGTTAGAAGCAATTAAATAGCAGTCATCAGGGGACTATCCCTCTGGAGTGTAAAAAGCGTTTTTTAGGAGTGCGAGATTCCCGCAAAGCTTTGCCTATATATCTCGCTTCCTGCTCTGACAGCGAACTCTCCTGTGAAATCAATAAACTTTGGAGGTTGAGCGGCGGACTAATGACTCTGGATTCTCACTAATGACAGCAGAAACATAACCACTGACAACTAACAATAAAAAAATGACAAACCAGTGCGTGATTCCTGTTATAAAGTCTCCGAAAGACTACCAAGCATTTCGCATCAGTCCGGGCGATACTAATCGATTAGCGATCGTCTTCGATCCGGCAACAGCTAATGTGTCATTAACTGTTTGCGTGGAGATTTTTGATGCGGGCGGTAAAACTCCTCCCAACCGCCATCAATTTGCAGTAGAAATGTTTTTTGTACTCAAAGGAAGAGGGCAAGCAACCTGCGACGGAAAAACAGTTAGTATTAAACCGGGAGATAGTTTGTTAGTGCCTCCAACGGGCACTCACCTAATTGAGAATACGGGCAGTGAACGTTTGTACACTTTGTGCATTATGGTGCCGAATGAAAATTTTGTGGAACTGATTCGCAGCGGTACGCCAGTGGAACTTGACGAGGAAGATTTGAGAGTTCTCGGGCGATCGGATGTACTCGTATCGTGCTAGTTTTGTAGTAAGGACTTTAGTGTTTTAATCTTCTAGGCTCTGCCTGGGAAAGCAGATCCCCGACTGCTTAAACAAGTCGGGGATCTAACAAAATACTGTTTTACGTTAAAAGTATTCAATTATGAGCGTTATATTTCACATTGCTAAAAGCCAACAGTGGCAAGAAGCAAAACACCTTCAATCCTATCGCGGCGATACCCTAGACTCTGAAGGATTCATCCACTGTTCGACACTCCCGCAAGTTACTAGAAGTGCCAACAAATTTTTTGTCGGACAAACAGGATTGCTTTTGCTGTGGATTGACTCGGAAAAAGTAGAATCTGAAATTAAGTATGAATTGGCTGCGGGTGAGAATTACCCGCACATTTACGGACCGCTGAATGTTGATGCTGTGTTGAAAGTTGTTGGGTTTGAACCGGGTGCAGATGGCAAGTTTGAATTGCCGGCCGAATTAAAAGATATTACCTAACATAATTTGATAAATGTTGAGTTTGGCTTGTTTTCGCGCTGGCGATGTAAATGCGGGAACCGCGATCACTGTGAGGAAAACGCAGGCGATCGATGCTAAAATTGTTGCACTGACTGTGAGTTGCGGTGGCGAGCGTCCTGAAAGAGCATTGTTAGGTGCGATGGAAATCAATTATAATTAGATATGTCACCTTTCAACTGAGAATCTCATTATTAATAGCTTGATTAGCTAAGGAGGTAAAATAGTATGAGCTTGCAAGAAGAAATTACCACAAAAACTAAAGAATTTCGCACACTGAGTTATTCTATGTCTATTGGGGAAATCGCTAATCTTTATAAAGATGGCGAACTCATCATCGATCCAGAATTTCAAAGATATTTTAGATGGAGCTTACAACAAAAGTCAAAATTTATTGAATCTTTATTGCTTGGTATACCCACCCCTCCTATTTTTGTATATCAAAGAGAAGATGGTATCTGGGAGTTAGTAGATGGATTGCAAAGAATATCAACTATTTTAGAATTTATGGGTTATCTAAAAGAGGAAAAAGGACATGAAAAACCGCCCTTGGTTCTTGAAGGGACGGAACTGCTTCCCAGTTTAAAAGATGCGGTATGGGAAACTGAGGAACGCAATAATACTGCGATTTTTCCTAAATTTGATTTCCGAAGAGCTAAAATCAACGTAGAAATTATTCAAAAAAGCTCAGATATTAATGCCAAGTTTGAAGTATTTGAAAGGCTGAATACAGGCGGTTCCTTTTTGTCGTATCAAGAGGTTCGCAATTCTTTGTTGGTAATGATTAACAAAGATTTTTATTTGTGGTTATCTGATTTAGCAAGTAATGAAGATTTCCAAAACTGTATTTCCATAACAGACAGGCTTTTGCTAGAGCGTTACGATATGGAACTTGCCTTAAGGTATGTAATTTGTTCACACTTTGACTTAAAAAATATGAAAGATGTGAATCAGTATTTAACTGACTGTTTGGTGAAGTTATGTAAAAACAATGACTTTGATCTTGAATTAGAAAAAGGAAAATTCTACAAAGTATTCTCGCTTCTGAGCAAATCGACGGGAGAGAATAGTTTCAAAAAATATGACGGGGAAAAGTTTAAGGGAAAGTTTCTGGAATCTGCGTATGAAGCAGTTACCATTGGATTAGGTGCAAACGTTGATAGATATTCAGACACGGAGTCTGACCGAGAATTGTTAACTGAAAAAGTAAAGCAGATGTGGTCAGAAAGTGATTTTATTGCTTACAGCGGCTCTGGTTCCAATGCGCGCGTTAGAATTCCTAAAATGCGTCAGTTTGGGATCGCGTACTTTAGCAAGCAATGAGTAAAGAAAATAGAACTCTTCTCGCTCTTCAGGATAACATAGATCGAGATTTGGCCTGGAGAATCAAGGAACTTAGCCTACTTAAAAGTAAAATTCCCAATACACCTAACAGAGATCCTTTACAAGATGTACTAATCAGAGCCGGTGTCACAATGTTATACGCTCATTGGGAAGGTTTTGTCAAGTGTGCGGCAGAGAATTATTTAAATTATGTATCATTAAAAAGATTGAGGCACGATCAACTTGAGTCATGCTTTGTGGCTCTTTGTCTCAAAAAGAAAATTAATGAAATGGATAATACTAATAGATTTGACCTGCAAACAGCAGCCGTTGATTTTATGTTACAGCAGTTAAATGAAAGGGCTTATATTCCCTATCAAGGAATAATTCAAACAAAATCAAACTTGAGTTTTTTTGTTTTTCGCGATATTTGTACTGTTATTGGGATTGATTATAAAAAATATCAGCTTCAAGACACCTTGATAGATCGACAGCTACTTTCATTAAGAAATAGCATAGCTCACGGGAAATATTTAAGTATAAATTTTAATGAATATCTTGAGATTTACGATCAACTTATTAAAATGATGCGAGATATAAAAGACGATATACTGAATGCAGCAGCTACTGAAAAATTCAAAAGAAGCTGATAATTTAGATATCTATCTTTTAGTTATCTACCAACTCTGCCGCCAATTTTAGCGCATCTTCGCGAGTCGCAATTCTCCCCTCCACGCGCGCTAATTGAATCTCCATCAACAATTTACCTATGCGCGGACTTCTGGGCAAATTTAAATATTCCATTAAATCATTGCCGCTCACTAATTGTGTGGGATGAGCAATAATATCATCCCTATCGAGATAGCGATTAATTAAGATTGAAATATTCTCAACTGCAACTCCCGCCGCCACCGCCAAAACTGCTAAGGCTGGAAATACTATTCCCACATCCCGAAACAAAAAATACTGTTCTCGCAAAGACATTTCCGCAATTGGTTTTGCTTGCAATTGTGGCAAGTATTTCAAAAGCCCGATCGCACTTTTAATCTCCGCATTGCTATACTTCAACCGCAGCAACTGGGTTTCAGCAATTGTGGGGTCGGAATCTGCCAAAACAGCCAACTTCGCAACCGCCAACAACGGCGTTTTAATTGTATCTCGAATCTGACGCCCGAATTCCTTCCCTAATTCCGGGTAAATTGCCGCTAATTTGTCAGCAGATGCGTCAATTTTTGTCAAAATATCAAAACGGTCGATCGCACTTTCAAACCAAATCGAAAACAAACCGTCTTCGCAACCGCGACAAATCCAAGGAACACCGTCAGGATTGCTCAACAAATAACCTAATTCCGTCCGCACCCGTTCCACCGCTACCCGACTCAACAGCGGCGCTAATTCCCGAATCGCCGATTGAGTTTCAGGTTCGATCGCAAAACCCAACTGCGCCGCTTGGCGGTAAGCTCTTAATAACCTGAGCGGATCGTCCTCCAAATTTGACCGCGAAACCATCCGCAGCAAACCCAACCGCAAATCAGTTTGACCGTCCAAAGGATCGATGATTTCTCCTGTAAAAGGATTGCAGGCGATCGCATTTATCCGAAAATCCCGGCGCAGCAAATCCCCCTCCAGACTCCCCCCTTCCGCTTGCGCCAAATCCACCGTACCGCCCGCAAACACCACCCGCGCAATTTGGCGTTCCGCATCCAACAAGACAAATCCACCTTTCGTGCGATCGGCAATGTTTCGAGCAGTCTTCACCGCCCGTGTTAGCATAACGAAATCCAAATCAAAATAGTGCGATCGCCTCCCCAGCAGCGCATCCCGCACCGCACCGCCCACCAAATAAACAGGCGGCGTCAGCAGTTCCAAATCAAACGGCCAAGTATCAGGAGATAGCACAGGTGGCAAATTAATCGGCATCGCAACAAAAATAAATAAACTTACAAACAATAAAGCTCTTGCTACGCTAGATTAACAGAAAGCTCAAAATTCACCAATCTTTTTGAAATGCACAGAGGATATCAAGAATGTGTATTTGTATTAACTGCCACTATGTAGACCGCTGCTTCACCTACCACGCCGTAGAAGGACAGCACGAACAGATTCATCTCACCGAAACACCTGATTTCGACCCCGTAGAACCGACAATCAACGTCAACATCCGCCCCCGCCAAGACGAAATTGAAATGGAATGGGATGTAGTCGGATGTCAAAGTTTCAAGCAAGAGACCGGCAAATGGGCTGCATTGCGGCCAGGCGAACTCGTCCCGACTTAAGGAAGAAGTCATTAGTCAGTAGTCATTAGTCATTAGTCATTAGTTATTTGTTGGTTGTTGGTTGCTATTTGTTGTTTTTTATGGTTTTTTTGTGAGTAGTTGGCGATAACAACCAATAACCAATTCCCAATTCCCAATTCCCGATGCCCGATGCCCAATTCCCAATTACCAATTACCAATCTAAAATCTAAAATCTAAAATCCAATGTGCTATTGCTTAAACCCAACTTGTCACAATCCGCAAAACCTCGGTGATGCAGAGTTGTGCCAAAGTTGCGGCTCAAAATTGTTGTTGACTATTGACCCAGAAACGCCATCAGCATCTCGCTACCGAACCATAAAGCCGATCGGACAAGGAGGCTTTGGCAGAACATTTCTAGCAGTTGATGAAACAAAACCCCTGATTTTTTCGCAGTGCGTAATCAAGCAATTTTTGCAGCAAAATACCGCAGCCGAAAAAGCCGCTCAACTATTTCACCAAGAAGCAGCCCAGCTAGAAACCTTGGGCAAACATCCCCAAATTCCAGAATTAATCGCGCATTTTGAACAAGAGGGGAGACAGTATTTAGTACAAGAATTTATAGACGGCAAAAACCTAGCCAGAGAATTAGAACAAAAAGGAGCATTCACCGAAACTCAAATTCGGCAAATCCTCAACGATTTATTGCCAGTGCTCCACTTCGTCCACAAATCCAAAGTTATTCACCGCGATATCAAACCAGAAAATATAATTCGCCGCCGGCTATCTCCAACTCCTTTACCCGCCTTAGAAACTTCCTATCAACCCTCTCCTTTCCAAAAAGATATTGTTTTAGTAGACTTTGGTGCAGCTAAGAAAGTAACAGCAACTGGCTTGCCGCAAACTGGTACAATCATCGGCAGTGCTGCTTATACAGCCCCAGAACAATTGATGGGGAAAGCAGTTTTTGCCAGCGATATCTACAGTTTGGGCGTTACTTGCATTCACTTGCTGACTGAAATTCCTCCCTTCGATTTGTTCGACAGTACAGAAGATTCTTGGGCTTGGCGAAATTATTTGAAAACCGCTGTTAGCGATGATTTCGGCCGCATCCTCGACACCATGCTCCAAAGTGCCACCAATCGGCGCTACAGTTCAGCATCAGCAGTCATCCGGCACTTGAACCCCAAACCGGTACCGGTGTATTTAGATGCTTCGCCTGTGTTAGACGCGCCGGAAACGCCCGCAGAACGGGTGGTTACACCTGCGCCCGGTGTGTCGCTTTTCACTCGCCAACAGCAAGCCGAAATTCAGCAAGCTTTGCAAGAGGCGATCGCCCCGTACAATGTTACAATCCAAGTCAGTCAAGCCAAGCAACAGCTCAATATCGTCATCAACAGAACCGAAGACAACCCAGTTTACTATCCGCACTTATCTCAAATAATTGCCACCCGACTCACCGATTTGCAGTTAAATAAAGTCGCAGCCGTGAAGCTGTTGGGAAGAGTCAACAATTCTCGCCGCCCGGAGTGGAAGCAAATATTGCAAATCGATCCCAAGATTAAATTGAGAAACAAACTCGTGCGGCTGCAACACAATCAATTACTCAAGAAAATCGCCTCTGTTACTACCCAAGAATTTTGGCTGCCGAAGTTGAAAACTCAGGATTTTTGGATAGATGCGCTAATGTTTGCCTTAGTTTGGTTTATCTTTGGTTCTCAAATAGTCATTTTTAATTCGTGGTTTGCGCTAATAGTTTCTTCGGGTTTTATGGCCGTCAAGCATCAAGTTTCCCAAAAGAAAGAATTTGCCAATAAAAATTTATTTGCAAGTTTAGTAGTGCTGTTCTTGATGACTGGGGGCATGGGTAATTCCAGGATTTTAAATACGGGAATATTTGGCATTCTTTTGGGTTGCTTAGTTGTGGCTTTGCCGCTGTTTTTTGTTAAGGAAAATTATCAGTAATCGTGAATAGCAATCCCCAAGACGGAACATCAGTTAAAAAATACGGCTTAGCCTTGCACACAGCTAGTCGGGAACTCGGTTTAGCCATCAGCAATTTTGCCGGGGATTCTCGCTGCCAAACTTGGAATTTGGATCGCGATTTAGCCACTCATTTGCATCAGTATTTAGTCGAGTTTATTCAGCCGCAAACTTGGGCGGATTTGGCTTTTATTGCAGTGGCGAAGGGGCCCGGAGGTTTCACGGGGACTCGGATGGGTATGGTGACGGCGCGGACTTTGGCTCAACAGTTGGATATTCCTGTTTTTGCGATTTCAACTTTGGCGGCTGTCGCTTGGGCGGAACCCCCCCTTGCTAAGAGGCTTTTGGAATTAGAACCCCCCCAACCCCCCCTTACTAAGGGGGGGCTTTTGAGAGATGATATGGCGCTGCAAATGCCTGCACAGCGGGGACAATTGTTTGGCGCTGTTTATTCAGTTAACAAAGATTCTGGTTTAACTGAGTTGTTTCCTGATACGGTGATGACGGCGGAATTCTGGCAGGAAAAGTTGGAAAGTTGGGAAAATTCTTATCAGTTAATTGAAGTTGGCAGCGAGTTGGGCTGGTCGGTTTCTAGTGTGTTGGAATTGGCTTATTTGGAGTGGCAAATGGGAAGTCGTCCTGATTGGTCGGATGCTTTGCCTTTTTACGGTCAACATCCGGTTAAGGGACACTGAATATTGGGAAGAGGGCATTGGGAATAGGGAATTGGGCATTATTTCGTTTCAGTTAAATCAACTTGTAGAGTGCGTTTTTTTTCCGACCATGCCCGATGCCCGATGCCCGTAAATGATTTATAAGCAATTAAGCAGACTTTATATCGTTGTTTATTTAAGGGCGATACAAACTTCGAGGCAAAAAGTTAATGTTAGGGGGTCTGGGCTTTCGGTTCGCAATCGATCGATCTCAGCTCGATCGCAGCCGCGAGATTCCATAAAATCGAGCATCCAGTTAGTTATTGTCGCGAGATCGATGTATTTTGCTCCGAGACAAACAGGGCAAATTTCGGGGCTGAGGGTACCGGTGCCGCCGCATTCGGGGCAATCCCAGTGGGTTGTTACGGGATCGGGGGTAGTTAGGATGTTGTTCATGCTGGGAAAAAGTACGCGCGGCGTAGCGATCCCGCAGGGAATCGCACTACTCGTTAACTCTAGCAAAAATGCCGATCGCCCTTACTTCTTCCTGCCTTTACACTAAGGGGGCTAGTGATTAAAATTGACAACAATACAAAAGGGGTGGCTATGTTCGATCGCACTCAATGGTTTTTGGCTGGTATGTCGATCGCACTTTCGCTTCAGTTAAGTCAGCCAGTGGCAGCAGCCGTGCTCGTTGGCAACGCCGTACAAACAGCACAAACTAACAGTAGCGAGGCTGCCCAAAAAGTATATGAAGAAGCAGAGAAACTCTACGAACAAGGAACAGCGGAAGCCTTAAGAGGTTCGATCGTCAAATATGAAGAAGCATTAAAACTGTATCGAAAAGCGGGCGATCGCGAGAAAGAAGCTGTCACCCTTAACAGCATCGGTTTAGTTTACTCAGAATTGGGAGAGCAACAGAAAGCGCTACAGTATTTGAACCAGTCGCTTCCCCTGAGTCAAGCAGTCGGCGATCGCTCGCAAGCAGCTATTACCCTTAACAGCATCGGTTTAGTTTACTCAAAATTGGGAGAGCCACAAAAAGCGCTACAGTATTTCAACCAATCCCTGCCGCTGGGGAGAGCCGTCGGCGATCGCAGCGGGGAAGCTATCACCCTCAGCAACATCGGCAAAGTCTACTCGGATTTGGGAGAAAAACAGACAGCTTTAGAATATTACAACCAATCTCTTCCCCCCACTCGCGCCTTGGGCGATCGCCACGGGGAAGCTATCACTCTCAACAACATCGGCAAAGTTTACTCGGATTTGGGAGAAACACAAAAAGCTTTAGAATATTACAACCGATCGCTTCCCTTGAGTCGGGAAATTGGCGATCGCTTGCAAGCGGCTACCACGCTCAACAACATTGGCGCTGTCTACTTAGCTTTGGGAGAGCAACAGAAAGCTTTAGAGTATTTCAGCAAATCCCTTCCCCTGAGTCGGGAAGTCGGCGATCGTAGCGGGGAAGCTGTCACCCTCAGCAACATGGGCAAAGTCTACTCAGATTTGGGAGAGAAACAGAAAGCTTTAGAGTATTACAACAAATCCCTTCCCCTCAGTCAGGCAGTCGGCGATCGATGGGCGCAAGCTAATATCCTCAACAGCATCGGGGCTGTCTACTCAGATTTGCGAGAGCAAAAGAAAGCTTTGGAATATTACCATCAATCCCTTCATCTAAGTCGGGAAATCGGCGATCGCAGCGGGGGATCTATCACCTTCAACAACATTGGCAGAATCTACGACGATTCGGGAGACAAACAAAAAGCTTTAGAGTATTACAACCAATCCCTTCGCCTGAGTCGGGAAGTTGGCGATCGCAGCAGGGAAGCTACCATCCTCAAAAACATCGGCTTAGTTTACTTAAAGTCGGAAGAGAAACAAAAAGCGCTACAGTATTTTAGCCAATCCCTGCTTCTGAGTCGGGCTGTCAGCCACCCCGTAATAGAAGCTGTCAACCTTTTCGGCATGGCTTCTGTCAAGCGCGATTTAAGTAATTTTAACGAAGCCCTCAAAGACATCGAAGCCTCTCTCAAAATTATCGAAAACCTCCGCACCAAAATTGCCAGCCCAGAACTCCGCAGCTCATACTTTGCCACAGTCCAGAACTACTACGAATTCTACATCGATTTGTTAATGCAACTGCATAAAACTAATCCTAAATCCGGTTATGATACAACAGCCTTAGAAGCCAGCGAACGTTCTCGTGCCCGCAGCCTCCTCGAACTTCTCCAAGAAAGTAACGCCAACATTCGCGAAGGTATTTCCCCCGAGTTACTGCAACAAGAAAAGAGCCTGCAACAGCAACTCGATGCCATTGAAAAGCAGCGCATCGAAACAATCAGCAGCCCCAACCCCAACGCAACTAAAATCGCTGAAATCGACAAACAGCGCCTCGCACTTTTGCAAGAATATCAGCAAATTCAAGCCCAGATTCGTAGCGCCAGCCCCCGCTACGCCGCCCTCACCCAACCCCAACCTTTAACACGGCCTGAAATTCAAAAACAGATTCTCGATGAAAACACGATTTTATTGCAGTATTCCCTCGGCAAAGACCGCAGTTATTTGTGGGTTGTGACATCAACGGGACTAACTAGCTATGAATTGCCAAAACGCGCCGACATTGAAACAGCAGCAGTGGCTTTCCGCACCGCAGTCACTAGCCCAACCCAGAGAAATATTCCCCAAAAAGTTGCCCAAGCAAGTGCAAATCTCGGTCAAATAATTTTACAGCCTGCCGCAGCCCAATTAGCAAACAAACGCTTATTAATTGTTCCCGACGGCGTGCTGCACTATACCCCTTTTCCCGCTTTAACTCTTCCCCAAACCGCCGGACAAAATACCAATGTTCCCTTAATTGCCGAACATGAAATTATTACCCTGCCTTCCGCCTCAACTCTCGCCATTCTCCGGCAAAATTACGGAGATAGAAAACCGCCCAGCCAAACTTTAGCAATTTTAGCAGACCCTGTTTTCAGTCCAGACGATGAAAGAATTAAAGGAAAAATCACCCAAGCAACAACAGAAAAATTAGAAGCAAATAACCTCGGTTTAAATCGCTCGGTTCGCGCTTCCGAGATAAAATGGCCCCCCGATCGTCTACCATTTACCCGCCAAGAAGCCCAAACAATATCCAGCTTATTCCCCTCAGCTTCTAGCCGTCAAATATTTGATTTTGATGCCAGTCGCACTACCGCTACCGATGGAAATTTAGTCAATTATCAAATCATTCACTTAGCCACCCACGGCCTTGCCAACAGTAAAAATCCCGAACTGTCAGGAATGGTGATGTCGATGGTAGATGACAAGGGCAATCTTGTCAATGGTTTTTTGCGCCTCACGGATATTTTCAACTTGAAACTGGCGGCAAATTTAGTGGTTTTAAGTGCTTGCCAATCGGGCATGGGACAGAATGTTAAAGGCGAAGGAATGGTGGGATTAACGAGGGGGTTTATGTATGCAGGGGCGCAGCGGATAGCGGTGAGTTTGTGGAGTGTGGATGATGAAGGAACTGCTGTGTTAATGCAAAAGTTTTATCAAAAAATGCTGCAACAAAAGTTAACATCGGCGGCAGCTTTGAGGGCGGCGCAGATGGAAATGATGCAGCAGGAAAAATGGAAGTCTCCCTATTATTGGGCTGCTTTTACGTTGCAGGGCGAGTGGAAATGATATCAACTCCGGTAGCATCGGAATTAATATTACTCACAGTCAGGACACGGCAGTGCCGTGTCCCTACCCCCATTAATTGTAGGGACACGGCACTGCCGTGTCCTCGGTATCATTCCGATGCAACCGGAAACGATATGACTAACCGTTAAAGTGTTTGCCAAATGTAAGGTGCGCTTAGCAACGGGCAAGATGCCCGTTCCACAACACATCCAATTTCTTGTGGGGAGTAGGGGTTGGGCCGAAGAGCCCGCCCTACTAAAAAGTTTATCGCCCGCTAGCTAAAGCCTCCCGCAATTTGCGGCCCCGCGATTTATCCCGAAGTTCGGGAGTCGCCATCCGCAACACAAAATCCAGCAGCCAAGGAGCAATTCGGTGACACCAAACTGCTAGATGACTTTGATATCCTACCAAGATTTCCGGCGCATCTTTGTGCAATCCCGCGACAAGTGCTAGGGCAACTTTTTCGGGAGTTGTCGGCACTACCCAGCGGAATTGTTCCAAGTCTCGCACCATGTCGGTATCTGTTAGAGATGGCAGTAAAGCTGTGACTCGAACATTGTACTGACTTAACTCGCTGCGTAAAGCTTGGGTGAATCCCAAAATCGCAAATTTGGTAGCAGAATAAGTGGCCATTGTCGGAGCGGCAATTTTTCCCATCAAGCTCGAAACATTTACGATTGTTCCCTCTTTTTGAGTCGCCATTCGCCTCGCAATCAAACGGGTAATTGTGTAGGTTCCGAGCAAATTTAAGGCGATTTCTTCCTCGATTAACGGCAGCGGGGAACGCAAGAATGATGCTTGGTGGGCGACGCCCGCACAGTTGACTAGCAGGTGAATCGGGCCGCAATCTCGCCAAGCTTGGGCGATCGCAATATTCACCGCTACCGACTGAGTTAAATCCAAAGCTAACGGCACTACTTCTGTGCCAAAAAGATCGATTTCCTCTGCCAGTTCAATTAATTGCTTGCGGTTGCGCGCCACAATCAACAAACGTTTGACTCCTTGTCTCGCTAATTCCAGGGCGATCGATCGCCCAATTCCGCGCGAAGCTCCTGTAACAAGAGCTGTTTTTCCTTGAAGTTGCATAGATTAAACCTTTTGGTTGATGCTCACCGCGGCACGGAGTTATGAGTTGTGAGTTGTGAATTATTAGTTATGAGTTGAATGTTTTGGCGGTAACAACTCATAATTCATAATTTTGGGAAAGGCTATCTTGTTCCGATAAGCCTAATTTATTCGTGGGGTTAACTCAAAACAAAAAACTTTTGAATCGCTAACGTGCGCGTGAGTTGAACTAAACTTTGAGTTTGCCAGGAATCAGTCAAATATCTTGTCACTTAACCTCATGCAAGCAGACAAACGTGAGACGATAAAACCTAGTCGTGAATCATGCCAAAGCTGGCTTTAGTACCGCTCTTTCTTCAGTTAGCGGAGGGGGACTTGGCCTGTGCAGCCGCGAATAAACTCGCCGGAGATTGGTTTTCTTCAGTCCGCAGAGGCGGACTTTGCCTGTGTAGTCGCGAATTTATTCGCCGGGAATATTCGCCTGGATTGGTTATTCGCCAGGGCTTAATTACCCCTCTTTTTTTAGTCCGCAGAGGCAGACGATATCCTGTGCAGCCGCGACTGAAAATCACCGGGGATTCGTGCGAATTGGCACAGGATAATTGAGCAATGCAGATTGTCAAATCCACACCTCCTAGATATGAGAATTTCCTATCTACACACACCTTAACAACTAGAAGTTAAAGCGGCAACAATTTTTAATAAATCTTCCGCAACACTTCTTTACAATTTTCTCAGACTGCCGGTTTCCAAGTGCCGTGAAAGCCCAAAGGTATGACACCGGGCAATTCTAGCTGGCAAACAGGAGAATCTGAAAGTCCGTCGCTGTCAAATATCCAGACTTCGCTGCTGTCAGAATTGCCGTCATAAATAACTGTTACTATCCAACCTTTCTCCGAGGAAATATCTGGAACGTAGATGGGCTCTGTGGGATAGCGATTTTCGCCCAAGTCGGCAATTGTGAGATGGCGGCTTTGCGTGTCAAAACGGGCGATCGCACCGTAACGTTCCGCTACAATATCAACGTCAGGCCGATACATTGCCAGATAAATATATCGCGAGTCTTGCCCTATTTCTGAAGCAGGTACCGTCGGAAACTCGCAAGGTTTATCCAGCAATTCTTCGGCTGCTGTCACTTTGCCCGTCAGAGGATTGAGATGCACCCGCCACAGAGTCCCCTCCGCATCGGTGCGAGTTTCACCCGCCGCTACTTCTTTCAGCCGCTGATTAGTTTGAAAGTCAGCGAAGCGCACAAAATCTACAGCCACCGAACCATCTTCTTTGACAAAACCGTTAGCAAAATGCCACTGAAACCAAGAATCGGTTTCGCCGCGACTAACTAAAGATAGAGTTTTAGAGTCAATAACTAATATCTGCGTTCCTAACTCCGGTTTCCATTCCAAAGAGTCGCTGTAACTGCTAATTCCAGCTAACACTGGCAAAAATTTTACTCGTACTGGCGGCACAAAAAATATTACATACTTTCCAGCCAAAACAAAATCGTGGAGCATAGGAGGGCCATCTAAAGCAACAGTTGCTTGTTGCACAATTTTGCCTGTAGGATCGCTTTTATACAGATTCAACTTTGTACTCGCACCATGTGTAATTCCAAAGTTAAAAATATTGCCAGTAATCGGGTCGCGCTTGCAGTGAGCGGAATAAGAAGATCCACTCTCTAAACTTCCTAAATCGTCCGTTCCCTGAGTTTCCAAGGTTTGCAAATCGAGGCTGTGAGGCAAGCCGCCTTCCCACAAAGCTAAAAGGCGATCGGGCAAAGCTAACACTGAAGTATTGGCAGCATTTTTAACAGATTTAGTCCAGCGGAACCACGCAGGCCCCGGTGCTGTCATGCCATAATTACTGTAGAGAAATTTATCAGATTTTTCCTCAGCTTGATATCCCGCTGTTTCCACGTAGCGATAAACAGCCGCAGCACCCGCATCGGTAAAATGTACTGCCAAAATTGCACCGTCGCCGTCAAACCAGTGTCCCGCATTCATGCCGCCGCGTTGCAAACGTGCGGGCCCGTTGCGGTAGAGAGTGCCCCGCAATCCTGCGGGAACTTTACCGCTTTTAACCAATAGCTGAGTCAGCGGAAATTCCGCAGCCGGACGGGCTAAAGCTTTAGCCCAAGATTTTTTAGCTGAGATTTTAGTGTCTGTTTTCATTTGAAACTCGCAATTTTAAACTGATATGACAGATATTTTGCTATACAATTATAGCAAAAATTAACTAACAGCTATGACTCTCCGCCGCCGCGCTCTGATCAGAACTTTTGGGCTGACTGCTATTGGTACTCAGCTTTTGCCGTTAGCGAAGCCCTCGAAGAGGATCGCCCAAACCAACCTATCTCCCAAAAGTGCGATCGTTAAGCCGCGCCGCCTGCAAGTTGGCGATACTATAGCTTTAATCAATCCTGCCGCTTTCAATTACAAAAAAGAAATCGAGGATTTTTTTAAAGTTATCGAAAATCTGGGATTAAAAGTTAAACTGGGAGAGCATTTTTACGATCGCTACGGCTATTTAGCGGGCAAGGATGCCGATCGCGCCGCCGATGTCAACGCAGCCTTTGCCGATGACTCAGTGCGAGCTATTTTTACCGGGATGGGCGGCTGGGGCTGCGGTCGGATCTTGCCGCTCCTGGATTACAATATTATCCGCAACAATCCCAAAATTATTATGGGATTCAGCGATATTACTGCGCTGTTATTGGCGATTTATGCTAAAACTAATAGAGTTACTTTTCACGGCCCTTTAGGTGCGTCAACTTGGAGTCCCTTTACAGTGGATTACGTCAAAAAAGTTTTGTTTGACGGAGGTTCTGTGACGATGCAAAACTCCAAAAGCGTGCAAGTTCAAACAATCGGGCGGGGCACAGCTAGGGGGAAACTAATCGGCGGCAATTTATCAGTAATCGCAGCAATGGTGGGTTCTGCATATTTACCGCCGTGGGAAAACAGTATTTTGTTTGTTGAGGAAGTTGGCGAAGAGGTTTATCGCATCGATAGAATGTTGACGCAGCTCAAATTAGCAGGCATTCTCGATAAAATATCAGGTTTTATTTTCGGACAGTGTACCAAGTGCGAAGCTGAAAAACCGCAAGAGTCCCTAACCTTAGCTCAAGTCTTGTCCGACCACATTCGCCCTTTGAAGATTCCCGCGTGGTACGGTTCAATGGTGGGACACATTCGGGAACAGTTCACTTTGCCGATCGGTCTAGAAGTTGAAATTGACGCTGACTCTGGTACAATTAAACTGTTAGAATCCGCTGTCAATTAAGTCTTGAACTCTTCTGGGTATTACCGAGGCAGAGCCTCTGGATATGCGTTCCCCGGCAGAGCCAGGGAACGAGAAATAAATTTAAACACAAAATCAGAAATATCGTGAAAAAAACAGCACAATTAATTAAACCCCTAACATTAATAATCTTCGCAATAATTTGCCTGTTGCCGCTCAATGCCTGTGCAGCAGCAAGTAAAACCGCAAATGGCGACACAATTTACCAGCAGCGAACCGTCCACAATCCCGACGGCACAGGCAAATTTTACATGGGTCGAGAAATTGCCCAAGTCATGGGATATCAAGGTGCTGGTTGGCTGGAAAGACCGTCTCGCGGCATGGAAGAAAAATCAGCTCGATTAGTGAACAATCTCGATTTAAAACCAACCGATATTGTAGCAGATATTGGAGCGGGAACGGGATATTTTAGCTTTCGCATCGCTCCCTTAGTTCCAGAAGGAAAGGTTTTGGCAGTTGACGTGCAGCCGGAGATGCTCAATCTTATTGAGTTGAATAAAAAAGAAAAAAATATCGCTAACGTTGAGCCAGTTTTGGGCAGTATCGACAATCCGAATTTGCCGGAAAACAGCGTGGATTTAGTGGTGATGGTGGATGCTTATCACGAATTTGCATATCCCAGAGAAATGATGCAAGGAATTGTGAAAGCACTCAAACCGGGAGGCCGCACGGTATCGATCGAGTATCGGGGCGAAAACCCGCTGATTCCCATTAAAGGTTTGCACAAAATGACGCAGAAGCAGGTGAAAAAAGAAATGGCAGCCGTCGGTTTAGTATGGAAAGAGACAAAAGATATGTTGCCCCAGCAGCATTTAATGGTGTTTGAGAAACAATCTCAAATTTAGCAGCCAAACAGAGCGATTATATAGCATTTTTAATCAATTTTGTCAAGGTACAAAAGACGTATTTATGCGCCGGGGCGATCGGTCAAACATACTAAGCCTTAAGTAACCCTTAAGATAGACATTTTACTAAAAATACCATTTACAATTAAAAATTGATAACCCAGAGGCGCTTCCTTCCTTTTTCAAGCGAAGAAGTGTCGCTACTAAGAAGTACCAGCGTGAACATTCCAAGTTCCATCCTCACCATGCTCGCCGGCATCGGAGTGACTCTGATCAGTCTCTGGTACGGGCAGAATCACGGTTTACTGCCGATCGCCGCCTCTGATGAAGCATCCGATATAGACGCACTATTCAATACAATGATGACCATTTCCACTGGATTATTTATCATGGTCCAGGGAGTGCTGATCTTTGCTGCAATTAAATATCGCCGCCGTGAAGGAGACAACACAGATGGGCCGCCTTGGCATGACAACTTTCCCTTAGAAATTCTTTGGACAGCCGTGCCGGCGGTGATTATTTTAGGAATCGGAGTCTACAGTTTTGAGATTTACAACTCAATGGGAGGCCTCGATCCGATGGGAAATCACGACCACGGCACCATGCAAGCGCACTCTAAAATGCGGGGAAGTGCGATCGCCGCCACACTCTCAGATACACCCCAAAACACCCCTCAAATTCCGCCTCAAAAACTCGTTGCTCTAGGCGTAGGCGCTTCCCCAGAAAATGAAGACAAACCAGCAGATTTAGTTGTAAATGTCATGGGTTTGCAGTACGCCTGGATTTTTAGCTATCCAGAAAGCGGCGTTAGTTCCGGCGAACTGCATATGCCAGCCAACCGCGACGTACAGCTAAATATCTCAGCCCAAGATGTGCTGCACGCATTTTGGCTGCCAGAATTTCGCCTCAAACAAGATGCAATTCCCGGGCGGCCGAGCGAGCTGAGATTTACAGCAAATAAAGTCGGCGAATACCGGGTTGTTTGTGCTGAATTGTGCGGCGCTTATCACGGAGCGATGAAAGCTTTAGCAGTCGTTCACACGCCCGAAGACTTCGACAGTTGGCTGCAAAGTCAGCAAGTTGCTAGCAGTCAAAACTTAGAGCAAGCAGTTGCCGTCAATCCGGGGAAATTGTCAGACGGAGAATTTTTGGCTCCCTACGTCCGGGAAATAAAAGTTAATTCCGAAACCCTAGAACAACTTCACCCAACTCATCACTAAAAATAGTCATTAGTTCCTGGCACTGGGTCTTCGATCCTTAGCTAATAACTAATGACTAATAACTAATGACTAATAACTATGACACAAGCACAGTTCCAAGAAAGTGCCAACACTGAGGCTCGCGGAACAGCGCCCGCTGAGAGACATTGGCGCGACTACTTCACTTTTAATACCGACCACAAAGTCATAGGTATTCAATACCTGGTAACAACATTTACTTTCTATCTAATCGGCGGCGTGATGGCCACTTTGGTGCGAACAGAACTCGCCACCCCCGACTCCGATTTTGTCAGCCCCGAACTCTACAACAGTTTATTTACTGTTCACGCGACGGTGATGATCTTCCTGTGGATCGTACCCGCCGGAGCCGGATTTGCTAACTTTTTGATCCCCTTAATGATTGGGGCACAAGACATGGCATTTCCCAGGCTGAATGCGATCGCCTTTTGGCTGATTCCCGTAGGCGGCGTGTTGCTATTGAGCAGTTTTTTGGTGGGAGCTCCGCAGGCGGGTTGGACTTCCTATCCGCCTTTGAGCTTAGTTACTGCTCAAGCCGGGGAAGAAATTTGGATTCTCAGCGTTTTGATTCTCGGAACTTCTTCGATTTTGGGGGCGGTGAATTTTGCCGTTACCATCTTTACCATGCGGGTTCCGAGCATGAGTCTCAATGAAATGCCTTTGTTTTGCTGGGCGATGATTGCGACTTCAGCGCTGACTTTAATTGCTACTCCAGTCTTAGCCGCAGCTTTGATTTTGCTGTCGTTTGACTTGTTAGCAGGGACGGCCTTTTTTAACCCGACCGGCAACGGCGATCCCATCGTCTACCAGCATTTATTCTGGTTTTATTCGCACCCGGCAGTTTACATTATGATTATGCCCTTTTTCGGGGTGATTTCAGAAGTTTTGCCGGTGCATTCGCGCAAGCCAATTTTTGGTTATTTGGCGATCGCCTATTCCAGTCTCGCGATCAGCTTTTTGGGCTTGATCGTGTGGGCGCACCATATGTTTACCAGCGGCACACCAGGCTGGCTGCGGATGTTTTTTATGATCACGACTATGATCATCGCCGTACCAACTGGGATTAAAATATTTAGCTGGTTGGCAACTATTTGGGGAGGAAAACTCCGGCTCGTTAGCGCCATGCTATTTGGGATGGGTTTTATCTCAACATTTGTCCTCGGCGGCATCACCGGGATCATGGTAGCTTCCGTACCTTTCGACATTCACGTTCACGACACTTATTTTATCGTCGCTCACCTGCACTACGTGCTGTTTGGTGGCTCGGTGTTTGGAATTTACGCTGCTTTTTACCACTGGTTCCCCAAAATGACGGGGCGGATGATTAATGAATTTTGGGGTAGAGTTCACTTTGTTTTAACCTATGTTGGCTTTACTGTAACTTTCTTGCCGATGCACGCTTTGGGGATGCAAGGAATGCCCCGGCGGGTGGCAATGTACGACCCGAAATTTACCACAATTAATGTCATTTGTACTGTCGGTGCTTATATGCTGGCAGTGTCTACAATCCCATTTATCATTAATGTGATTTGGAGCTGGAGGTACGGCCCGAAAGCAGGTGACAATCCTTGGCAAGCTTTGAGTTTGGAATGGATGACGACTTCGCCGCCACCTATCGAAAATTTTGAAGGAGTGCCGGTGTTGGCAACGGGGCCTTACGATTACGGCATGGAAAAAATTCAGCGGACAGGGGAACGTCTCAGGCTCAAGTTGAGGGAAAATGCCAGCCGCAACGCCCAGAAAACAGGTATTCCTATTGCGGAGGCTCAAGCTTCAACTTTCTTTGGCGGTACTGCAACTTTGGTCGCTCCTGAATCAGAGATAAATGTTGATTCTCCTGCTGATGAAAGTCAAGATGGCGAATAGTTATTAGTCATCAGTCATCAGTCATTAGTCATTAGTCATTAGTCATGAGTTATTAGTTATTGCACGTTACAATATGAGAACTTTTGACTGATGACTTTTGACAGCAACAGCACACCCGCAATGTAGGGATAAAATTTTTCCCCTCTTCCCTCTTCCCTCTTCCTTCTTCATTCTTCCTGACATCCGTTACATCCGTTACATCCGTTACAGAATCCGTTGCCGAACTTCCTTCTTCCTTCAACATCCCATTACCAACTAGCAATTTATTATGCAAATTCCAGCGATCGATCCGGCAAAAACAGCCCTGAATTACCACCACAATGCCGAGGTAGAAGCACACGGTGTCGAGCATCCCGACCACCGAATGTTAGGTGTAATTGTGTTCCTGTGCGCTGAAGGCATGATATTTTTCGGTATGTTTGCCGCGTATTTGATTTATCGGGCGATGGCCCCCGTGTGGCCTCCTGAAGGTACGCCGGCGCGAGAGTTATTGCTGCCGGGAATTAATACGCTGATTTTGATTTCTAGCAGTTTTGTGATTCACAATGCTGATACTGCAATCAAAAAGAATGATGCCGCCGGAATGCGAAATTGGTTGCTCGTAACTATTGCTATGGGCGCAGTTTTCTTGTTCGGTCAGGTTTACGAATACACTCATTTAGAGTTTGGCTTGACGACGAATTTGTATGCCAGTTGCTTTTACGTTTTGACTGCTTTTCACGGCTTGCACGTTACGTTGGGAGTGCTGCTGATGGTGGCGGTGGTGTGGCGATCGCGCGCGCAAGGTCACTATTCTAGCGAGCACCACTTCGGAATCGAAGCGACTGAGCTTTACTGGCACTTTGTGGATGTTATTTGGATTGTTTTGTTTTTGTTGCTGTATATTTTGTGATCCCAGAGGCTTTTCTGCCTCTGCCACAAGAGATTTGTATGACCCCCAATTGGGGGTTTTTTATTGTTTGGAGAGTGCGATCGACTTTCATTCACCCTCTCAAAGCCGATCGCGCTAAATTAAGCTAAATTAAAAATAGCAATTCTCCTATCCAGCAGCATTGAGAAAATTATGCCGTGCGAATTGTGCGATCGACCAATGGAAGCATTAACCGCCCATCACCTCATCCCCAAACAAAACACCAAGCGGAAAAACGAAGATCCCAGCCCGACGATCGACATTTGCTCGGCCTGTCACCGCCAGATTCACTCTCTATTCGACAACAAACACCTCGCCCAAGAGCTCAACACCCTCGAAAAGCTCAAAAATGACCCTGAACTCCAGAAATTTATCTCTTGGATTAAGAAACAAAAAACCGACAAACGCATTCAAGTACGCGGCAAAAAAAACTGAATCCAACCATCGATTCCGGGTGCATAGCGATCGCCCCCGAACTCAGGTATAGTTATTTATCTATTCCGACGGGCTACAATCAACTATTATGAACCCAACTCCCCTAGAAATTGCAAAAGACCGATCGCGCATCTTTAAAAACTACCTCCAAATCGAAATAGATGCCAAAGCTAACATAAACAAACTAGCCTTTTTAGACCGGGGCATTCAAAACTTCCCTTACCAAAAAGAAATTAAAAACTATCCCGATTATCTCAAACATAAACCCGACGGCTTAAAAGTAATTAGCAACATTCCCCCAGCCAATAATCCTCTCAAACTCAGCCTCTTTCCCAGCCTCGGACAACAACCTCAAATTAACCCACAAGCTTTAAACTTTCTCCACGAAGACATCAAACAAGCCTGCGTTTGCATTGGCACTTTTGTTGACGGCAAAATTCAGGCGCAGTGGCTGGGAAAAAACGCACTTACCAAGGCTCAGTTCTGGAGTGCTACTAAAATTATCCCGCTCCTTAACATCGTCAGTCAAGTAAATAGCAAATATCCTGACTGCGACATTGACAACTGCGTTATTAGAGATGGCAACGGGCAAAAACAAGATTTTTACTTTTATGATGTAGCAAAAGACATGATTAGCTATACCTCAAATATAGCAAGTTCAAACTCCTTAGCCGCGATGTTCAAACGCTTCGATACTCGTACAGGACTAGAGCAGTGGCTGAAGAACACTACTGGCAATAACGACCTAAATTTTCGCAGTGATTACGGCGAAATCCCTTATCTCAACAACCCCAAAATATTCGATCTAAGCAAAAAACAAGTGCTGCTAACTGCGGCAGAAAACAGCACCCAACAAAATAATTTTGTATCTGCTTATGACTTGACCAGGCTGATTTCAATGTTAGGATGGCACTTCCATCTCGAAGGGCGATCGCGCATGAGAGGATCTCAGTGGAACAGCCTAGAAACCATTGTCAGAGCAATGGGACATGACACCGCTCGATACGCGGACGAAGCAATCAAAACTTTGGGGATGGATAGCGCCATCACTTCTCCAGTAATTATCTCAAAATTGGGTTACGGAGTGAGCTCGCTCAGGGGAACCCTAGAAACAGTTTATGTGGCTTTAGTGCGGTTTGTTGACGAGCGGCCTTATGCTGCGGGAAAGCCGGCAAAACTCAGAACTTTAGCCCTGACTTTGCGGGGTGAAAAAGTTTTAGACGGTTCCAGCAGTGGCGATCGCAAAGCGATAGAACTCGACGCTAGAGTCTGCGCCGAAGTCACCGAAATTCTCCGCCGGTTGTTTGCGGAAGAATTTTTGTAAACGCGGGCGATCGACTAATGAGAAAGCTGGTGAAACTTGCGGTAAAGCATCCTCTCTACGGGCTTTCCTCCCCGCAAATGTTGCTCAGCTATTGTCGCAACTTCCTCCTGACAAACACCGCTATACCAAACCTCTTCTGGCAGCACCAACACCATCGGCCCGTTGCCGCACTGTCCCAAACAACTGCTAGCAACAACTTCAACTTCTGAACCAGACAATTTCTGAAAAGCTGCCAGTACCTTTGCGGCACTTTGCTTGCGACAAGTGCGGTTTTGGCAAACAAGAACTTGTCTAGAAGATTCTTTAATTTTCATGTTTTTTTACTTGACATTCTGCTACATATATGCTATTTTTTTATCATGGGAATAGGTATGGCCATATATGCCCGAATTGTCAGGTGATTTTTAGTAGGGACACGGCATTGCTTTTTAGTAGGGACACGGCATTGCCGTGTCCCTACTACGGTTAATCTGGTGACAAACCTTTGGAAGCCAACCATTGTCGATCGAACAAACGCGACTGATACCGAGCCCCGCCGTCGCAGAGTACCGTAACAATCGTATGTCCAGGCCCCATTTGCTTCGCTAAAGCCACCGCCGCCGCGACATTAATCCCCACAGAACCGCCCATAAACAGCCCTTCTTTCCTCAGCAGTTGATAAATTACCCTCACAGCTTCAGTATCGTTAATTTGGATGGCGTCGTCTACCGGGGCATTCTCCATATTTGCAGTCACGCGAGTGGTGCCAATTCCCTCAGTAATCGAACTGCCTTCAGTTTTAATTTCCCCAGTTTTGAAATAACTGTAAAGCCCGCTGCCCATCGGGTCTGCCAAGACAATTCTAACAGCAGGATTTTTTTCTTTCAAAAACATTCCTACGCCAGCAAAAGTGCCGCCTGTACCGGTAGCTGTTACCCAAGCATCAATTTTCCCGTTTGTTTGTTCCCAAATTTCCGGGCCAGTTGTCTCGTAATGAGCTCGGCGATTGGCTAAATTGTCAAACTGATTTGCCCAGACTGCATTCTCCATTTCCTCCGCCAATCTTCCCGACAATTTGACATAATTATTCGGGTCTTTGTAAGGAACAGCGGGGACAGTCCGAACTTCAGCGCCCAAGGTTTTCAAAGCATCGATTTTTTCTTGAGATTGGTTATCGGGAATCACGATCAAACATTTGTAACCTTTAGCGTTGCAAATGTGTGCCAAGCCGATGCCTGTATTGCCCGCAGTGCCTTCTACTACAGTTCCCCCCGGTTTCAGCAAGCCTTTTTCTTCAGCGTCTTTGATGATGTATAAAGCGGCCCGGTCTTTGACGGAACCGCCGGGATTGAGAAACTCTGCTTTGCCGAGAATTTCGCAGCCAGTTTCATCGCTGAAGCTGTTTAAGCGAATTAGTGGGGTGTTGCCGATTGTGCCTACAAAGCCGTTTTTAATATCCATATTTTTTGCGTGTTTGCATCCTATTATTAATTTTTACAATAAGTTGATATTTATTGCTAGCAGTTCTACCAAATCTTGCTCATATTGAGTACGAAGCCGGGCAAAACGGGGTCGCCCCTAACTGTAGCCGGATTCTCCAAACATTCCTCTGGCAAACCGGGACGGTAAATGTAAACGCGGCGATTTTTGCGGTCAATCAACCAGCCTAACTGCACTCCTGGTTCTCTCATATATTCTTGCATTTTTTCTTGCAATGGCTTGAGATTGTCAGAAGCCGACCTGAGCTCTACTACAAAATCCGGGCAAATCGGGGCAAATTTTTGCTTTTGTTCTGGTGACAAAGCATTCCACCGTTCCAGTTTAATCCAAGCAGCATCCGGCGACTTTTGTGCACCTGTTGACAGAGTAAATCCTGTACTCGAAGTAAACGCTAAACCAGTACCATTTTGTTCTGCCCAAACCCACAACGGCCCAAATATATTACCTTCTCGGTTTCCCGTCTCCGAACCAGTAGGGGGCATAATTAGCAATTCTCCCGATTTGTTGCGTTCAATGCGCAACTCACTATTGATTTGACAGAACTCGAAAAACTCGTCGTCTGTCATTTGCAATTCTGGTGGTATTCGCAATACGATTGTTGATGTCAACATAATTGATTTCCTCGATCGTTGCTCCTATACTAAGCTTACCAAATCTTGCTCATATTGAGTACGAATCCTGGCAAAACGGGGTCGCCGCTGACTGTCGCGGGATTCTCCAAACATTCTTCTGGCGTAAGGATTCAGGTCAAAAAAGACTTAAGTGTCAAAAGCTGGTAAAATAAAGGAATGAAAAAGCCCGCAGCCACCAGAGAGCAGAAAAAAACCGAAATAGAGCAGTTGAGCCAAGCTGAACTCGTGGAAATGGTGTTGGGGCTGCAAAAAATCATTGAAGAATTACAAGAAAAACTAGCGATTGCTACGGGAAAAGGTCGAACAACCGTAAGGATTCAGGTATCTGAAACGTAGTCACAGAAGGACTTGTAGAATTAAAGCCTTCGCTAAATCAACAGTTTCATTCTCAATAGGTACGAAAATAAAAGCTTTCATGGTTTCTTAATAAGAATGGATATTTGATGATTATTCAATCAAATGGTTACACCGTATAGGTTTTACTGTTTTTCACATGACCTGAATCCTTACGAACAACCAGTAAAACTTCTTCAATTCCTCCATCAACGGATCTACTCCAAAAACCAGAGAAAGTAACAGTCAAAACAGAAGAAGACCAGAAAAAGAAACCAGGTGGACAACCAGGTCATCAGGGGAAAACGCGAAAAGGATTTGGACGAGTAGACAGAACAGAAATTAGCTCACCCAGCATCTGTCTTAATTGTGGTAGTCAAGAATTAAGTGAAGTAATTAACATCCACAGGCAGGCAGTGCCGTTTCCCTACAATTAATCCCGGTAGGGAAACGGCACTGCCGTGTCCTCCGTTGCTTATTAAATTATTAACAAATTACACTCACAACTCAAAAATGTCGATCGCCCAATGCCAATTTTTCAGATACAGCCGATCGCACATCTCCTGTTCCTCAACCGCCAAATATCGCTGAAATTCCGGTTTTTCCAGGCCGCTGCGCCACATTACCAGAGCATCTTCTCCGGTATCTTCGTAGTATCGTTTCCGCCGTCCAGCTTCTTTAAAACCAAACTTTTTGTACAGAGAAACTGCCGCTAAATTAGAATCCCGCACTTCTAAAGTTGCGCGCTCTAATTGTCTGTCGCAAGCCGATTTTAGCAAAGCCAAAAGCAGAGCTTGTCCCAAACCCTGACGTTGAAAGCTAGGATGAATTGCCAGCATGATAATGTGAGCTTCCTCTAAAATCGCCCACAAACAACCGATACCGATGAGAGTTGGGGGAATCTGTAGGGGCAGTGCCCCCGTGCCCCCCAACTTTTGAGCGGATTCAGAGTCCTCAGTTTCCCACGTCCACAAACCCAGTAAATCGCTGTTAGGACTGTCTAACTCGCGCCTGTAGCCTTCGATCGCCCAAAGTCCCCCAAAACAAAGTCGATCGAGTTCTACCGCACAAGGCAGGTGTTCTGGGCCCAGATGTTTAATTTCTATAAAACGCACAGGGGATTTTAGATTTTAGATTTTAGATTTTAAAATTACTCAAAAGCATCAATCTGGGGCCTGATGACCCAATTGCTTGCGGTCAATTGTACACTGGAGAACACAGTAAGGATAGTTATTTCGCGATGGTATCAACTCAATCTGTCGGGGTGGAATCTGGACTTCAGTACCTGTCTGAGTCTCAAGATGCCCTGCAAAGTCGATCGCCCAATCAAGAGCTTTTACCGCTGACAGCCAGTGTTAACAGTCGCGATCGGTTGGAAATAGGAGGCTGCGAGGTGACAGCTTTGGTGGAGCAATTTGGCTCGCCACTGTACATCTTAGATGAAGAAACGCTGCGAGCGACCAGCAGCCAGTACCGAGATGCTTTTAAACGGTACTATCCGGGCGAATCTCAAGTGCTCTATGCTTCTAAAGCTTGGAGTTGTTTGGCAGTTTGCGCGATCGCAGCTTCGGAAGGTTTAGGCATAGATGTGGTATCTGCGGGGGAAATCTACACTGCACTGCAAGCCGGCGTGAATCCCGACAAAATCTATTTTCACGGGAACAACAAATCCCGCGAGGAAATCCAGCTAGCTGTCGAAAGCGGCTGCGTTACCGTAGCCGACAATTGGCTTGATTTGGAGACTCTAGCAGAGTTGGGAAAATTGGGTGTCAGCAGCAAGAGTGGCGGACCGACACGGGTTATGGTGCGGTTTACCCCTGGAATTGAGTGTCACACTCACGAATACATTCAAACTGGCCAAATCGACAGTAAATTTGGCTTCGATCCCAACTCGCTCGATCGAGTTTTTAGTTTCCTCAGCAAGCAACCCTCGTTATCGTGCGTGGGAGTACACGCTCACATCGGCTCTCAGATTTTTGAAGTGAAACCGCATCATGATTTAGCCGAAGTCATAATTCAGGCCTTGACAAAAGCACATAGTTATGATTTAAAACCGACAGAAATTAATATTGGCGGCGGGTTGGGCATTCGCTATACTGAAGCGGACGATCCTCCCAGCATTCAAAAGTGGGCTCATACAATTTGCACCGCAGTGGTAGCAGCTTGCGATCGGCATGACTTGCCATTGCCTAAGTTGCTTTGCGAACCGGGTCGATCGCTCGTGGGTACAGCCTGCGTCACCGCTTATACCGTTGGCTCTCAAAAAGTCATTCCGGGAATGCGGACATATTTAGCAGTCGATGGCGGTATGTCGGACAATCCGCGCCCTATTACCTACCAATCAGTTTATCGAGTTCTCGCAGCCAACCAAATGTCTGCTCCCTTAACGGAAACAGTGACAGTTGCTGGCAAACACTGCGAATCAGGCGATATTCTGATTAAAGATGCTAAGTTGCCAGAGTGTCAGGCAGGAGATGTCCTCGTCGTCACGGCTACAGGGGCATACAATTACAGCATGGCTTCTAACTACAACCGAGTTCCCAGGCCGGCTGCGGTTTTGGTGAGAAATGGGGAAGTTAACACGATCGTACAGCGGGAAACTTACCAAGATTTGCTGAGGTTTGACCGCCTTCCTGAACGACTCGGAGCTCAAAAGTAAAAAGTAAAAAGCAAAAAGTAAAAAGAAAAAAGAAAGATAATTCATTTTGAATTCTTGATGATTGTCTTTTAACTTTTTACTTTTGGCTTGTTCAGTCACGCGATTGGAATAATAACTGTTCATGGTTCATGGGTTAGAGTGCATCACGGTTCGCGGTTCACAGGCGGTAGGGTTCGATGAACCATGAACAATCAACAATCTGGCTATGACTTTGGCCTCGTTCAGTCCTTATTGATTCAGGCGATCGATATTGGACTGGTATTTGCGCTTGCGTATTTGGTGCTCGTCATTGTTGGGGAGCGCAGGACGCTGTGGATGGTACGGGGATTTATCATTTTGATGCTGGCGGCGGCGGTGAGCAACTGGGCTGGATTGAGGCTGTTGCACGTTGCCCTCAACAGCTTGGTGACGGGTTCGGCTGTGGCAATGGCGGTAATATTGCAGTCGGAGTTTCGCCGATTTCTGGAACAATTGGGTCGGGGGGAAATTCGGCAATTGTTTGGACGCGATCGCCGACCAAATCCCGAACCGGACAGCGTAATAGATGAAATTGTGGACGCAGTAAAAGAACTTTCGCAAAACCGCACGGGCGCTTTACTAATTGTAGAAACAGATTCTCCGATCGACGATCGGGATTTTTCGGTGCCGGGAGTGAAGTTAAATGCTGAAGTTTCTAAAGAATTGTTGCAGACTATTTTTCAACCACAAACTTTGCTTCATGACGGGGCTGTTTTGATTCGAGCTTCGCGGATCGTGTCGGCGGGGGTAATTTTGCCTTTGTCCGATCGCAGCGCGTCGCGGCAGTTGGGAACCCGCCACCGGGCGGCGATGGGGATTACGGAACGGGTGCAAGCTTGCGTGTGCGTGGTGGTGTCCGAGGAAACGGGTTCTATTTCTTTGGCGCAGATGGGAACTTTAAATCGACCTTTAACTAGCAGCAAACTGAAAGAATTGCTGGAAGCAAAACTGTTTCCGTCGGAGGGAGAAAGAGCTGTGGCTCCAATTCCGATCGGCAATCTCGGACGGCAGATAGGATTGAAGGGAGTGACACTGTTAAAGCGGATAATGCGCCGGTCGGGTAATCGGGAGAAACCATGAGTCAAGGAATTTGCTTGGAAAAGTTGCCGGAGGATCTGCAACAAGAACTACTGCCTAAGCACATAGCAGTGATTATGGACGGGAACGGGCGCTGGGCTAAGAATAAGGGGTTGCCGCGGATTGCGGGGCACCGCCGAGGAGCTAGCACTCTCAAAGAACTGCTGCGCTGCTGCAAAGATTGGGGGATTCCAGCTTTAACGGCCTATGCTTTTTCGACGGAGAATTGGGGGCGGCCGGCCGGGGAGGTGGATTTTTTGATGAGTTTGTTTGAGGGCAAGCTGCGGCAAGAATTGCGAGAGATGGTGGACGAGGACGTGCAAATTCAATTTATGGGGAATTTGGAGGCTTTGCCGAAGTCTTTGCAGGCGGAAATCCAGCGTTCTGTGACGGCAACTCAGCACAATCAGGGAATTCTGTTTACGGTGGCAACGAATTACGGGGGGCGTCAGGAGATTGTACAAGCTTGTCGGGCGATCGCCACTCAGGTGCAGGAGGGCAAGTTGCAGCCGGAGGAGATTGATGAGGTTTTATTTAAACGCTATTTGTATACTGCTGATATTTGCGACCCGGATTTGCTGATTCGGACTAGCGGGGAAATGCGGTTGAGCAATTTTCTGCTTTGGCAAATGGCTTATTCGGAAATTTACATTACTGAGACGCTGTGGCCGGATTTCGATAGATCGGAGTTTCACCGGGCTTTGTCTACTTATCAAAAACGCAGCCGCAGATTTGGGAAAGTGTAACAATTTTAGATTTTAGATTTGCGATTTTAGATTGGAAAATACAGACAAAAACGCCCACTTTTCTGTACATTCACCGACAATCCATCAATCTAAAATCCAAAATCTCAAATCTAAAATCGAATTACGGCCCGGAAAAAACTGCGGCTTCGATATCCTGACGCGAGAGGGAGTATTTGAATACTCGGTGGATGTCTTGGCCGTCGTTTCCGGCATTGATGTAGCGGATGGTGAGTTGGTCGAGGTCGAGGGAGAGTTCTGCTTTCCACGCAGGTCGATCGATGTTCCAGCAGTGCAGTTCCCGCAGGTTTTGCTCGCAGCCGCGGCTTTTTAGCCACTGCTCGATTTCTGGGAGAGGATGGTTGTACAAAGGGGTGTCAGCGGAAGGAAGAGTCATAGGATTTTAGGCGTTGCTGAATTGATGTATGATGTAGCGATCAAGATCCAAAAACATTATTCAAAACAGGATGGAATCTTTAGCTA
>NZ_JAUBPE010000023.1:0-83616 GCF_036700565.1 Microcoleus pseudofavosus SVA1_A4 | reverse complement strand
ATATTTTTGCGAACCTTCAGAGTGATGCTATGGCCGAGAGTACATAGATAATGCTTTTTGTCAATGCGTAAGTCCTAGTTTGTTTAAAAAAAGCAAGATCGGGATGAATAAAGAACTTGAACTTTTAGGTGATAAAGGTTATCAAGGAATCAAAAAGATTCACAATAATAGTAGAACCCCCATCAAAAAAACCAAGAATAAAGAACTGAGTCAAGCAGAAAAAGTTTTAAATCGCCAACTGGCAAAAGAAAGAATTATTATTGAAAATATACATCGAAGTTTCAGGGTAAACGCATCTAAATTAATTTGACAAAAACGTGAATTTGTGCATTACTAAATAACTAAAAAAACCTTCTTAAAATTCTTAATTTTCACCCGACTTGAGCAGATTAAATCAGAACCTTAAGATTTTCTAAATTTCTTAAAGCCGGATAATTTTGCTTCTTAGATAGGTGTTAGATTTCGAGCATTAACTGGCAGAGTTTAAAATTTTAACTAAATAATTATTGTCCATTGCCGCTCGATACCGCTTCATTTTTAGACTTTGCTTAGAAGTTTTTTATTTTTTCAGTAAATTTATGGCTAATCGACGTAGAAGTGCAAAATTTTCGGGAGAGTTCTGTTTCCGAATCCGGCTTTCATCTTCACAAAATGTAACATCAAGTGTCCAATGTAAGCTATTTTCAATGCCCCAATGACTGCGAATCGCTCCAGCAATTTTTTCAGCATTACTGCTTAAACTACTAAGCGTAGAAACGAGCTTCTGTGGTGGTTTTATTCCACAATCGTCGTTCACTAACTATCATGACAACTGTTTTTAATCCACTCCATAATGCTTGATTATGCAGAGGTGGTAACTCGGATACATCCACAGTCCAGACTTGTCTTTTTTCCACTCGATGATGTCCAGCTTCTACTTGTTCATGATAGTTATACTCTCTACCTAAATAATCGGACTTTTGGGCTAATTCAAACCATTCTTTTACGGCTTGGTACAGGAGTTTTTGATTGCCTTTTAAAGCTAAAATATAATCTCCTTTTTTCTTAATAATCAGAGCTGTTATGTCTTTTTGACACCCCATAGCATCTATGGTTATTACACTTCCGGCAATTTCTAACATTTCTATTAATTCCGGGATTGCTGTCAGCTCGTTAGATTTTTGAGCGACTTTTTTTTGTCCTAAAACCAATTGATGAGATGAAGACCAGGCAGTAACTATATGTAGCGCTTTTTGCTGGTCATTTCGGTCATAAGATTGTTTCATTGTTTTGCCATCAATGAAGGGCGATCGCGTTTAGTTCTAATTCCCCGACTATCGCATTTACCCAGCTCAAAAAACATTCTTGAAACTGTTGTGGTTCAATTCGAGCAAATACCCGACTAAATGTGTCATGAGATGGTATACCATTCGGTAATTCTAGAAAGCTTTTCAACCATTCATGTTTGGCGTTACCATAGGCTTCTATTGCCACCCATCCGTCTGCACCACTGATGATAGCTAGAATCGCAATCGCAATAATATCTTTGAGTAAATGTTCTTTACTTCTTTCTATTCTTGGGTCTTTCAATTTGGCAAAATGTTCTAAAAAACTGGCATTCAAAATATTCATTGAAGGCAATGAATCTGTTTGTTTTTGTTGGAAAGTTACAGCCTTACTAAAACCTCTTGCCATTGATAGCACTCATGAACTACAATAAACTACATAGAAAATTAGTCGGATCTAACTGTAGCATATTTTGGGTTAAAGTTAAGATGCGTTTACCCTGATCGAAGTTTAAATATATTTAGAATACTTTCATTTCCGATATCGGAATCGAAGAAGGCGCTTCGGATTAAGATTTAATGTCGATCGCTGGTATTTATAATTATGAACTTTCTTTAAAGACTAAATTAGAGATCGCCTGAGACTTTCGCAAGAGGTCTAATGAGTTGGGAGCGGGTATTGATGTTTCAGAGGGTTGAAATAGGTCAGGCCAACGTTCGGGATACCGAACCACAAATGTCACAGGGTACGGAAGAGAGAGAACATTTATCGCCACAGCTTTTTCCTCCAGAGTATCCTAATAGTTTTGAATTAGATGTTAGGTCTTCAAACCACTCTATTTAACAATTAATGGTACCGCAACTGCGGTCAGCTCAACTGCATCTAATTTACCTGTTATTGCGACCGGGGAGAGGATTGGACGCGCCCGTCGCTCGCTGAAAGATGCTTTTTAAAGGCGCGAGACAGGATAACATTTTTTGAGTAAAAATTTAATGCAAAAATCTTTGGTAGGTCAAGTCCCGCTGGCGATTGCTTACGGCTGTGGCGTGTCTCCGTTTCTCTATCGCGCGGTTCGTGGCGCATTTCGGCTCAAGCACAGGCCAGACCCGACAACAAAGAGCTGTATTGACTAGCTTACTGCGAACAGATAAAAAGTCTGTAGCCTTGGTACAAAGTTTGTTTGCGATTCCCTCAATAATCTTGTTTGTGCCGGAGTGGGAAGGTCAGCGCTAAACTAAGTTAGGTAAATGATCTTATATACTGATGACTATTTTTACTCTGCGATCGATCGCCAGTTTACTGATTAGATCGACTACTCTGCTTAGCAGTGCTTCGAGTTCTTGCTGCATTTGGGCGCGAGCGAGTAAACTCCAATTGGCTGTGAGAGCCAAGGCAACTAGGATATCGATGTCACTGTCTGCATGAAAGTCGTCATTTGGTAATTAGTAATGGGTAATTGGTAAGGGGAGAATGAGCGTTCAACTCCCCCTAAGATTCTTCACGAATTCAGAGTTTTCTCAATACGCCGATCGGGGATAAGCCACACGATTGCAACTAAAACATACAGCATAAAAGCCAACCACGAGTTCACAAAAGAAAGCAGGATTGCTGCGGCATAAATCACCACTGATACCTTACCCTTAAAGTCTCGCCCAAGTGCCATTGCCAGAGTGGAATCTTTACCGTGGTAAGAAATAAGGACACGAGTAAGAATGAAGTAAGCGATCGCAGCCAACAACAGCACAGTGCCATAAAGCGCAACTGGCCAGGCGGCGAAGTGGTTCTCGCCTGTCCAAGCAGTGACAAAGGGAATCAGTGACAACCAGAACAGCAGATGCAGATTAGCCCACAAAACATTACCATTGACGTGCCGAGTCGCCTGTAACAAGTGATGGTGGTTGTTCCAGTAGATACCAAGATAAATAAAACTGAGTACATAGCTCAGAAATACTGGAACTAGCGGACGCAGCGCAGCTAAATCAGCTTCATGGGGCACTTTCAATTCCAGCACCATAATGGTGATGAGAATGGCGATTACACCATCGCTGAATGCTTCTAACCTGCCTTTACCCATTTTTGTATATCCTCCTTTTCTGCTGGCGCTGGCGATCGCTTGTAATTCCAACAATAATTTAGCATAAGGTCGGTTGCAGTGATGTGTGATACCCTGATCGCTTGCACTTACCAACAAAGCTAACGATTTTGCTTGCCTAATCTCGGCTGAAAACAGATAACCTTAACGGACTTTTCGCTGATATGTTTAAGCAGTCGATCGGCACGACTTCTTATAAATACCCGATTGCCCAACGGGTAAAACGTGAGAAGCAGTTGTTGAAATAAAAAGAGCGATCGATTAAGGAAGCGCGATCGCGGTTATTTGACATAAATAGTTTGAGCCGTAGAGAGAATTTCTTGACGGCGAATCCAGTTGGAACTGCGATCGATCGCCCGTTTACTGATTAGATCGACTCGTCTACTTAGCAGTGCTCCGAGTTCTTCCTGCATTTGGGCGCGATCGAGTAGGCCCAGTTGGCTGTGGGGGCAAAGGCAACTAAGATATCGGTGTCGCTGTCTGCATGAAAGTCGTCGCGAAGGACAGAACCAAAGAGGGAGAGTTCGATGATTTGCCAATGTTGGCAGAATTTGGTGATTTGGTCAATTGGCAGGGCGATCGGTTTTCATTCAGCCTGCTTTGTGTAGCAGCAACTAGATTTCGACAAGATTGTATAATAGCAGGTAACAATGAGGCTTCAATTTTGCATCTTTACATAAATTTCTCATTAATAACTCCATTGATTGAGAACCACAAACTGATTATTGAGTTCATATTCGGCTGTTTCTAAATTATCAATTGCCTTCACTATCGCCTGATAACTCATATTCTTAGAAGCTTCAGAATCTTGATAAACTGCCAAAATTCCTGAATGTTCTGGGTTCGCTTGATGCAACTGCTGAAAGTCATCACAATTGCGTGTAAGCAGCACTCTCTCCTTTTCTCTGGCAGCGTCTAGCACGACTGAATCTGGATGATTCATTAAATCCAATGTATTGACTGTGGCTACATCGTGACCGGCTGCCTGAAGAAGATTGACTAAATACTTTGCTTGAGAATCTTCGTCAAGCAGCATTCGTAGGCTCAACTTGGACTCCTTTTACTTCCAATCGATAGCGTTCCTCGTCTGCTTCTAATTTTAAAATTTCTTGATGATTCTGACAGTAATGAATCGCCTCATAGATAGCAGACAGGGGTAAATCCCAATTTTCGGCAGCTTGTTCCGGTGACATCTGATTGGCAGTCATGTCTCGCCAAATAGTCGATGCCAGTAATTTACGTCCCTTAATGTAAAGTTGTTTGCGCCAAGCATGAGGACGTGCAATTAAATATTGCCAATTCTCGATTTCTGGTGTACTTTGCAGGGATTGAACGATCGCACTTAGCAGGGCAAGGCGATCGCTGACTGATAATTGGCTGGCTTTTTCTTTAAGCTCTTGCAAGGACATAAAAAAATACTCCAACAAAGGTTGGTATCTGAATTATAGTACATTGGAAGGCATGAGCGATCGAGATTGACATAAACCTTTTGAGCATCAGGATGGAGAACAACTTCATCCATCGGAGCGAAGAGTTCTCCAGGTTGTGTAATCAGTTTTAGGAGTTGCTTGATTTTGCTTAACTCGCTCTAGCAATCCAGAAATTGCCAAAAGTTCTTGAGTTGCAGCTTCGCTTTCAGCATTTGCTAAGTAAGCCGCAAAATCAGTAAGTACCTGTAATCGTTCCGGTGATAGTTGCTTGAGTAAGTCGTTAAGCTGGCGGTTAACTCTGTCACAGATATCAAATCTGCTGAGGATCGATCGTTCATCTGGGAATTATCCGTGCTTTATTTCTGATTTTACCGCAGAGGATTTTTGTTTTTAAATCCCACGGGCGATCGCGATCTAGCCAAAGTTTACTCATCAAAATCGACTGCTAGATTCTGTATTTCTTCTTCTCAATGTAATCATCAATATTATTCAGCAGATGAGTTATATATTTTACCAATTTATCTTTGTCATCAACTAACTTGCTCCAAAGTATTTGACTCGAAGCATCACAAAACGAAACATTTCCATGTGCCAAATCACATCGAATCTTAACCACAAAATTCAGAATGTCATCTATTTCTCTACTCGCAACTCCTAAATTTCCAAAGAAGCCATACATATCTATGAGTTCTTTGATAGTTTTAGCATCCAAATTTCCCGATATGGGAATATTAGATGGATCTAACAAAACCATCTCATCATCCAAAACCGATTTAATTAATTCCTGAAGATTGTCAGCTACGTTATCCTTTTTGATATATGAGTCTCTGAAACTTTTACTTTTATCGTTCAGGAACCACAATCTCTTTATTTTCGGACTTAAATCTTTATAAGTTAATTGCTCGACTAAAATAACATCATGAATGGCAGTTATACCATTTCTGATAGAAGATTCGACAAGATTGTATAATAGCAAGTAACAATGAGACTGCAAGATTTTTTGAATCTCGCTATCAACAATATATTCACCTGATGGGAAGATGATTGATTTAGAAGATAATGCACCAAGTTGTTCAATTTTATCTACTAATTCAAAATATTTCTGGATTTCTGCCACTCGCCTGTTAAAGTCTTTAATGAACTCTTTCATAGGCTTTGACTTAAAAGCTTATCCTTAGCATAGTCAATTCTTGGTTTCATATTCTCAGGCTTATGAGTTTGGTAGCAGACTATTAGAATTAGGAGTTAGATCGAGATTACTGGTGTTGATGCGATAGAAAATATCATTCCTTACTTTTTCATCAGCTTTGTCTGAGAGAATTATCATTCTAAGCGAAGTATATTTAAACTTTCTTTGGCGTGAGGGTGCGAGATCATTAAAATAGGAACCATTTAGAGAATCTAATGTTTGGAGATTACTCAATTGCAACTGATTTGTCATGAAAGCTGCAAGAGTCCTCACCCTCTGAGAGCCATCCACAATTTCTAGTCTTCCAGTTTCATAGATTTCTACGACAATCATGGCAGGAATAGGAACACCAATAATAATGGATTCAATGAATCGAGATTGATGATTAATATCCCATCTCAAGTTTCTGTGAAATTCAGGGATATAAATCTCACCGATCCCTCCACCATCTTGTTCCAGGTATTTATCGACTATGAATTCGATGGTGTATTCTGTAGTATGGTAGTCAATCTTTTGCTTTATTTCGTCAATCTGCTCTTCGGCGATATTGATGATGTCTTGCCTAATTGCTTGAGACATAAGCACCTGCGTCTATATAACAAGGACATAAAAAGATACTCCAACTTTTGTTGGTATCTATATTATAGTACATTGCGAAGACTTCTCCAGTTTGTGCAATCAGTTTTAGGGGTTGCTTGATTTTGCTTAACTCGCTCTAGCAATCCAGAAATTGCCAAAAGTTCTTGAGTTGCAGCTTCGCTTTCAGTATTTGCTAAGTAAGCCGCAAAATCAGCAAGCACTTGTAATCGTTCTGGTGATAGTTGCTTGAGTAAGTCATTAAGCTGGCGGTGTAACTCTGTGACAAATATCAAATCTGCTGAGGCTCAATCGTTCATTTGGGAATTATCCGTGCTTTTTCCCTCATTTTACCGCATAGTTTTTTTGTTGGTCAATTCTTGGCGACTCAATTGAATGCCATCGATTGCGATCGCATTCAGCATTAGCATTTATAAAATAGCACTAACGTCTAAAAACTAAAGACCGATCGATCTGACAAACCTTTTTCTTGAGATTACGATAACTGATGCGTTTTAAAATAACAAGCAATGTTTCAGAAGGAAACTGCAAATTTGTAGCGAGCAAGTTAAGTAACTTTTGATCCGCATCCTCACTTTCACTCAAACTTCGTTTACGAACAATTCCTAGAACACATAAACGCTTTTCTGGAAAGTAGGTAACAACTTTCTCTACCAGATAAGCTTCTTTAACCTGCGGATAGTCAGCTACCTGCTGCTTCAGTTCATTTACCTCTGATGCTGTTAGAGTGTGAGGTTTAAATGTATCGTTATTGAACACGTCCGATCTTTCCTTTTGAGCTTTCAGCAGAAGCTGATAATGTTGATCGGCTCGATCGCTATATTTTTGTGCTTCTTCCGTTTGACCTTGTTGCGATAAGAAACTGTAAACTAACTCGCAACCATCTATGACCCAATCTATCCTTTTCACTATGGCTTTTTCAATGCAAGCAATACCTGCAGGATCGGCCTTTTGTAACAAAATTCGCCCAATAGTGTAGTTTGCTTCTGCATGATCTGGCTGATTTTTCAACACATCCTGCAACAAGGGAAGCGCAGCTTCATCACGTCGCAATTCCAAGGTGTAGCAAACTTGTTCCCATACTTCTTGTTCGGCAAGTGTCTGGATTTGTGCTTTTTGCTCTAAAGCTTGTAATTTGTCAAGAGTTTGCTGTAGGTAGGCATAGCGTTGTCGCCAAGGTGTCGCTGCTGCTTCTTTCCAATCCCGATCGAACTGAGTAGCGAACTGTTGTAAAGCTGTTCCCAGAAGATGTTCTGCTGCACTGATTTGTATTGTTGCTGGCTGAGATAGCTTTTGTGCCTTAGTAGTGGAATAACCGAGAGATTGTAGTCGATCGGTAAGGCAGGGATGGGTGTCTGCGTTATTGGTCTTTTCTGCAAGAGCCTGCTTTAACCACAGTTTGTTGTTGTCTTCAGCGATCGGACTATGCAATACTGTCAACATCGAGGAGTAAACATTGTCTGGTGGATCGGCCTGATGTTCCATCTGCTTATGGATATCTTTCCAGAAAGAAGTTTCCAGAAAACGAGCTCTTAATTCTACGTTAATTAGAGCCTCAGCAGCAGTGCGTTTTCCAGCGAGTTGGGCTGCACAGCGATCGGCTTCGTACTCATTCATCCGCGCCAGAATAAAAGAGTAAGCATTAAAAGCAGGCCAATACCACTCCAGAAAGCGATTAAACAAAGCCGTGGCTCCATGCTGTTCGCTTTGATGTAATCTTTCATAAATCTGCATCCAGGTTTTGCGGATTCGATAAATCCATGCTGCAAAGCGGGAATGGTTGCCAGAGAGATGTCCTAACTCGTGTGCCAAAACTGCTTTAAGTTGTTCCAAAGACAAGGATTGCATCAAGGGAAGTCCCAAAAGTAAATAGTTTTCCTGCCAACCAAAGATACCCAATCGTGGAATTTGAACGACTGCTGCATTGAACTGTTGATTCAAGAGGATGTTATGGAATCGGGGAGCTTGAAGTTTAGTTGTCAATTCATCAACCAGGGCGAATAAGTAAGGGACTTGATCGCGATTGAGTTTCAAACCTTGGGGAGGCGGGAAAGTTACCCAAAGCGATCGCACAATCACGCACGCTATAAACAGTAACAAAATAGCGAACTTGATAGTGTTAGCACTGATCCGATTACCATAAACGATAGATAGAACTACTACCCCGATTAGCGCCAATAGTCCAGCAAGTACCAGAAAGATATAGGCATATCCTAATGCAGCAAAGAGGGCAACTCGCAGGCGGTAATTCCCAGGATTGCTCTTCGAGAACTTTTCTAGCTTTCCGACTAATGCATCAAACTGTCCCTGTGTAATTGCCATAAGGATACGAATTCTTTAAGGATGTAATTAATTTACTGAAGAGCGCTGATGTCTGTCAAGCTCTTTTTACTTGTCAGGCGATCGTAACTTTTTATGTCAAGCAATAGCTGACTATCATCTATATTTGACTTTATGTAAGATTCCGAAAAATCACCGTATTCCTACTGATTTTTAACATGTATTAAGATTTATATAGTCTGAAAAATCACCGTATTCCTACATACTTTTAACATTTATCAAGATTTAGATAGTCTAAAAAATCCAGTTCGCCCTTGTCTTGAAAAACTTTCATCCGAACGACAGACCATATCCATGCAACCGGACATGATCGAACTAAGCTAAACTAAGCTAGGTAAATGACTTGATATACTGATGACTATTTTTACTCTGCGATCGATCAAAAAAGACTTCGGCATCAAGGAACTCTTGACAAATGCCAGTTTCAGCCTCGATGAAGGCGATAAAGTCGGACTCATCGGCACCAACGGTTCCGGGAAATCGACCCTGCTGAAAATGATTGCCGGTATGGAGTCGATCGACTCTGGCGATCGCTGGGTCAATCCAGGGTCTACAATTGTCTATCTCCCCCAACAGCCGGATTTGGACGAAAATCACACTGTCTTAGAGCAAGTATTTGCTGACAGTGGCGAACAAATGGCCTTAGTGCGCGAATACGAGGAAATTTCCGATCAACTGTCCCACGGCAAAGGCGATACAGACAAGTTAATGGCGCGTCTGTCTGCGGTGTCTGAACGCATTGATGAGGTGGATGCGTGGGATTTGGAAACCAAGGCGAAATTGATTTTGACCAAGTTGGGGATTGAGGATTTTGATGCGAAAATTGCCGACTTGTCGGGCGGCTACCGCAAGCGAATTGCCTTAGCAACGGCTTTGTTGTCCGAGCCCGATGTGTTGCTGATGGATGAACCGACAAACCACTTGGATGCGCTGTCTGTCGAGTGGTTGCAGAACTATTTGAACGGCTATCGCGGTGCTTTGCTGCTGATTACGCACGATCGCTATTTTCTCGATCGCGTTACCAATCGCATCCTGGAGATCGATCGCGGCGACCTTTACAATTATGCTGGCAATTACGCTTATTACTTGGAGAAAAAAGCCCTAGCTGAAGAATCCGCCGCCAGCACTCAGCGCAAATTCTCGGGAGTATTGCGGCGCGAGTTGGAATGGCTCAAGAAGGGGCCGAAGGCGCGCAGTACCAAGCAAAAAGCCCGGATCGATCGCATTAAAGATATGCGAGCAGAGGAATTCAAAACAGCCAACGGCAAAGTCGAGATTGCCACAGCGGGCCGCCGGATTGGTAAGAAGGTGATTGAGTTACTGCATATCAGTAAAGCTTACGGCGATCGCACTTTAATTAAAGATTTTACCTACAATTTCACTCCCGAAGACCGGATCGGAATTATTGGCTGCAACGGTGCGGGAAAATCGACATTGATGGATATCATCACCGGACGCATTCAGCCGGATTCGGGTACTGTCGAAATTGGGACAACCATTCATATCGGTTATTTTGACCAGCATTCAGAGGATTTGACGCCGAACGAAGACCAGCGAGTTATTGAATACTTGAAAAGTGTCGCGGAGTTGGTGCAAACGGCGGATGGGGAAATCATTACCGCTTCTCAAATGTTGGAAAAGTTTCTGTTTCCACCGAACCAACAGTATTCACCAATTAGCAAACTTTCGGGCGGGGAAAAGCGCCGATTATTTCTGTTAAAAGTGCTGATGAGTGCGCCAAACGTGCTAATTTTGGACGAACCGACAAACGACCTGGACGTGCAGACTTTGGCGGTTTTGGAGGATTATCTCGAAGATTTTAACGGCTGCGTGATTGTGGTGTCCCACGATCGCTATTTTCTCGATCGCACGATCGACATGGTTTTCGCCTTGGAACCGGGCGGTAATTTGCGCTTGTATCCCGGCAATTATTCGGTGTATTTAGATTACAAGAAAGCGGAAGAAGCCAAGGAAATTAAAGGCCAAAAAGAAAAAGAAAAACTTACACGCACGGCTGAATTTAATAACTCCAAATCCCAAAGTTCCACTCAAAAATCTACCAAAGTTTCCTTCAATGATAAGCGGGAATACGAACAATTAGAAAGTCAAATTCCGCAGATGGAAGCTGAGAAACAAGAGATTGAGAAGAGGTTGTCTAACAATGCTCCGAGCGGGTTTGCCGAGGTGAAGAAGTTATCGGATCGTTTGGCTCAGTTGACGCAGCAGATCGATCGGGCGACTGAACGCTGGTTGGAATTGGCGGAACGGGTGGGTTAATTTGGGTTGTCCGAGTGTTGTGTTTAACTCCTGTTAACAATGGCAGGATTTAGAGAAATTATGAGTGAAGAAATCCCATGCTGAAACGAATATATATTAACAATTTTCGCTGTCTGGTAAACTTTGAACTCGACTTTGATGCAATTAATCTATTTCTCGGTGCTAACGGCTCGGGTAAATCAACAGTTTTTGAGGTGTTGCAGAAAATCCAAGCATTGGTCAGCGGCGACAGTAAGGTAGAAGGAATTTTCAAACCAGCGGACTTCACCCGCTGGCAAATCTTACAAATTCAGCATTTCGAGCTAGAAATTCTCGGTAATGACGGCTGCTACAAATATCAATTACAAATCGATGAGTATGAAGATAAATGTCGTGTTAGGTACGAGAGTCTGCTCTTTGATAACCAGCCTTTACTACAATTTGAATTCGGCGAAGTTCAACTCTATATAGATGATTATTCACCGGGCCCGAAATACGAGTTTGAGTGGTCGCAATCTATTCTGCCTTCATTAAGGCCAAGAAAGGACAACACGAAGTTAACTTGGTTTAGAGAACGGATGGCGCGATTTATCATCGTGCAAGTTGTACCCAGCTTGATGGTTGATGAAAGTAGCCAAGAACAAAGGCGTTTGACTCCTAAGATGGAAAATTTTGTTTCTTGGTATCGCTACTTATCTGAAGACCAAGGTAAAGTTGCTGAGATTGGAAATATTTTAAGAGATGTTTTGGATGGATTCAAAAGTTTTAAGTTTGAGCGAGTAAGCGAAGATAATTTGGTGTTAAAGCTGCGGTTTTCCGGAGAAACAGATAACAGCAAGCCAATTGAATATCGTCTCAGAGAATTGTCGGAGGGACAAAAAACATTAGTTGCTTTATACGCGCTGATTTACGGTACAAAATCTGAAGACTATACCTTGTGGATTGATGAACCGCAAAACTTTTTAGCATTACCAGAAATTCAACCCTGGCTGATGGAGCTTTATGACCTTTGTAGCGAGGGAAAACTTCAAGCATCACTAATTTCTCACAATTCTGAGTTAATTGACTATCTTTTAGCTTCACCGATTGGCTATTGGTTTGAGCGTCAAAGCAATGCTGCTGTTCGAGTCAAACGAATTAGCGATAAAGTACCTGAGAATTCTGGACTGCCAGTTTCTGAACTGATTGCACGGGGGTGGTTGAATGAGTCAGCGTAGAGTTCAGATTGTCATTCTCTGCGAGGACAGACAGCAGGAGGTTTTTGCGCGTTCTTTCCTAAAAAAACGAGGTTTTAGAGGTCTATTTACAGCTAATATTTGTCCGGCTGGTAGCCAATCTGGAGAACAGTATGTACGCACTCACTATCCGGAGGAAGTGAAAGCTTATCGCCAGAATAGAAACCGGGTGGCGATTGGATTAGTTGTGTTAATTGATGCAGATACGGGTACGCTGGAAGCAAGACTTAATGAGTTAGCTAGTGCCCTTGATAAAGATGAGCAGGAAAAGAGGGGCTCGAATGAAGCGATCGCAATTTTTGTTCCCAAGCGCAATATTGAGACTTGGATACACTATTTGCAGGGAGAAACTGTGAATGAGGAGGCTGTTTATGCAAAATTTGAGAATAATGAGGCTGTTTGCAAAACCGCTGTTGAGGATTTAGCCGATCGATGTTATTCTCAGAGCTTACCAGAATATGCGCCGCGATCGCTTCAGGCAGCTTGTGGGGAATTACAGCGGTTGTTACCCTTGTTGCAGCCATGAGTTATGAGAAAATCTGCAACCGGTTATTACTCTCAAGCAAACTGACCAAAAACTTAAGACGGATAAAAGTCTAAAATCCTTGTCTAAGCTGCAATGCGATCGGAAACAGCGACAAAAAACCCGCTTTTTTTGCCAAGCCTCAAGTAAAGTTGTGTGTCAAAAACTGCGAAGCCCCGGAGGGTGGGGTTGACAAAAGCAGTAGAATATGCACTAAAAGTCAGGATAAGCAAATAAGAATGGCAGCAGAAAACAGGGGCGAAAAGACCCAAAACAGGTAAAACAAAAGTCGATCGGGCAAAGTAAGTTGGCCGAGGACTAAAAATATGGTGATGGGTGAGATACAATTGACCTGTTCTGAGCCAAGAATTGGTCAACATCACAAGTATCCTGTAGAAGTCTGAAGTTGAGAATCTCAGGGTTGTCGAGGAGCGGGAGCAAACAGAAAACTATGCCTCAAAAAGTAATCGCCAAACAGATGTCTTTGGAATCATCAGCGTCCGATCCGATCGCCGTGAGGGCGACGGTGGAAACAGTGCCACCCGAAGCAGTGGCAGTAGAGTCCTACGCCGATCGGTTGATGGACGAACTGTTTGAAGGAGTCGATCGAGCATTCGACGGCAGCGGCGGACTGCCCTCCGAGCCAGTGCAGCCCGAATTCGTGGCGCTCAAGTCGATCTCGGTACCTCAAATAGTTTTGTCGCAGTTGGCGCCCCAGCCGCAGCCAGCCGAAAAAGATGTAGAAGCGATCGCCCGCCAAGTCGCCCTAGAAACAGCCAAAAAACAGCAGTCCAAACAATCATTCGACAGAATCCTGCTCGGAGCAGCATTTGGGTCGCTCCTGCTAGTCATGGGATTGTGGCTGGCCAGCCGATCGGGACTGGTGCGCTTGCCCGCAGCCCCCGCACCAGAGACACCCGCAGCAAGCGGCAAAACAGCACCAGATACCCAGTTTGTCGAATACGTGCAGCGATCGCTAGTAGCGATCGAACAAAAAAAAGCACCCCAGCCCAACCCGCAACTTGCAGCAGTTCCGGGAGTCGCTACCCCTGGAACGTTGCCGAGCATTCAAATTTCCGGCGCGCCGCCGGCAACCGCAGGTCTTTCGACAGCAGTCAACCGCATTGCTAATGCCCTAGAACAAGCTGCCGCGCAGCCGGGAGCACCCGCACCCCAAGTCGTAGTCATCCCTCCCCCCGCTCAGGTGACTGTGGCTCCGGCGGCTCCGGTAGCTGCGGCTCCTGAAACCGCCGCAATTTCCCCCTCGCCCGCAGCTCCAGCCTCCGGTCGTGCGATCGCCGCCGCCGGCACTCGAACTCCCCTCGCCGCTTCCGCTTCCCCTTCGGAGTCTCCCCAGCCGAAGATTTTGGCTCGCGAAACCGAACCTGCACCAGCGCCGGCAGCTCAGCAATCCGCGCCCGCGCCCGCGTCCCAGCAATCCGCACCGGCCGTCAGCAGCGCGCCGACTTCCGCGCACACGCTGGTAGGGATTTTGGAGTTGGGCGATCGATCGGCTGCTTTGTTTGAAGTAGACGGCGTAGCCCGCAGAATTTATGTCGGCGAAAGCATCGGCGCTAGCGGTTGGACGCTGGCAGAAATCAAAAATCAAGAAGCAGTTATCCGCAAGGGAGGAGATGTGCGATCGGTTTTTGTCGGGCAGAAATTTTAATTAGTTAGTTGACAGTTGACAGTTGACAGTTGACAGTTGACAGTTGACAGTTGTCAGTTGTCAGTTGTCAGTTGTCAGTTGTCAAGTCTTAATAGCTAATACATTAAGCACTGGGGAATCTCAAAGGCGAAAAACCAATAACCAATAACCAATAACACATAATATAGGAATTATAAAAAATGGGATTATTTGATGATTTCAGCCGCTTTCTAGAAACCAGATTAGAAGAATTTTTGCGCAGCAATCCCCATCTGGAATTGCAGGCAATAGAGGAACAACTGAAGGAACAAGAAGAAGACACCCTGCGGCTGATTCTCGATATCCAGAAACAAGAGAAAAAACTGCAAGCAGAAATTCTCTCGGCTGCCCAAGAAATTCAGCGCTGGAACGATCGAGCGAACAAAGCCAAAGCCGCTCAAAGGCTTGACCTCGCTCAAGCAGCGCAAGAGCGGCAAGCAACTTTGCTGCGTCAGGGAAATCAGCGCTGGGGGCAAATGCAAGGCTGCAAAGAACGGATAGAAAAAGCAAAAGAACTGTACCGCCAAATTCAATTGCGTCGCAAAGAAGTCCGAGCAAAAGCAGCCGAAGCTGCAACTCGCACTACCGCTAAAACAGAACAGAATTGGGATACAAAGGGTTGGAATCAGAGTTCAAATTATAGCAGTTTTAATGCCGCAGATCCTTTAGAAGAAAAGTTTCAACTCTGGGAAGCAGACGAAGAACTCGATCGAATGAAGCGCAATGCAGGCAGATAGTTACGAAAGCATTCCAATCCTTTAGGGGCGAGTTTACCCAAAACTCGGATTCCCAGTGCAAATATTCGTAAATCCTCATAACATAGAGAAATAGTCGCCTTCATGGCATCATAGAAACTTGTCCCTCACATAATTGAAATCAATGACTGCTCAAAACTCCCCAGTTTCCCCCGTCACTTGGATAGAAGACCGAGTTCTGCTAATTGACCAAAACAGACTCCCCCAGGAATATGGAGTGGTGGAAATTAGCCGCTACGAAGATATGGCTGAGGCGATTAAAACTATGATAGTCCGAGGTGCTCCGGCGATCGGGGTAGCAGCAGCTTACGGGATGTATTTGGGTGCGAGGGAAATCGAAACGGGCGATCGCACCGAGTTTTTAACTAAACTAGAAAAAGTAGGCGATTTATTGCGATCGACCCGTCCCACTGCGGTAAATTTGTTTTGGGCGATATCGCGAATGCTCAAAACTGCCGATCGAACTAGCGGTTCCGTCGAACAAATCCAAAAAACTTTGTTAGAAATGGCTAAAACCATTCAAGCAGAAGATTTACAAACTTGTAAAGATATTGGCGACAAAGGTTTAGAAGTTCTGCCCGCCACACCCGAAAAATTGAACTTACTAACTCACTGCAATGCCGGTGCATTAGCAACAGCCGGCTACGGAACTGCTTTAGGTGTATTTCGTTCTGCGTGGCGAGAAGGAAGACTCGGAAGAGTTTTTGCAGACGAAACTCGTCCCCGTCTCCAAGGTGCAAAACTCACCACTTGGGAATGCGTGCAAGAAGGAATTCCCGTCACATTAATAGCCGACAATATGGCCGCTCACTGCATGAAACTCGGCATGATTCACGCAGTAGTTGTCGGTGCAGACAGAATCGCTGCTAACGGCGACGCTGCTAATAAAATTGGCACTTACAGTTTAGCAATTGTTGCCAAAGCTCACAACGTCCCGTTTTTTGTCGCCGCGCCTCTATCTACAATTGATTTTGAACTTTCCGACGGCAGCAAAATCCCCATTGAAGAACGCGATCCAGTTGAAATGTATCAAGTTGGAACTACCCGAATTTGTCCTGTGGGAGTCGAATTTTACAATCCCGCTTTTGACGTAACTCCTGCCGAATTAATCTCAGGAATTATTACAGAACACGGCACGGTTGCTCCTGGGGCGTTGAAACAGTTTCAGGCAAAACAATTAGTTTAATTATATGTTCCTCAACGGCTCTTTCCACCAGTTATATCGCAAAATAAGACCGCTTTTTAAAAGCGTGACATCTTTAGGGACACGGCAGTGCCGTGTCCCTACTGAAACTCAACTTTTAAGCAATGGTACAAGCGGGATTTATAGCTGTCACAACCGGCAGAGGAAAGTTGTTATAACAACTCTAACTCTGCCAGTTTTTTTTGCTACAGTGGCTCAGGCTCAATGGCCGCCAACCTTGAAAGCTCAGGAATCAGCAGCCAAACAATATGTGGCAGCAATGAATAAAGCTCAGCAAGCCTACTATGCAAACAATACGGGTTTTACAAGTTCTGTTTCTAATCTAGGTCTCGGTATTAAACCTGACACAGCCAACTACCAATATTCAATTAATACGGAAAACAAAGTTGTCTTTAATTATGCAGTATCGAATCAAGCTAATCTCAAAAGTTTGGTTGGTGGAGTCTTTTTAGCAGGAAACAAAACCCAAACAATCTTGTGTCTAAATGCTGCTCCTGGCAAGATTAAACCACCTAATCCAATGTATGACGGTCGGGATTTATACTGCGCTGCGGGTACAGGCAAAATTGCTCAATAAATTATGTCTAATTTACTATGTAATTTAGTGTATAATTTGGCAGATAATTGGATAGTAAGCGCCGATTTAGCTAAGCAATTGCTGTCAGGGGGCGCTACTCTGCTAGATGCTCGCGAACCTATTTTAAAGTGGTTTTGCCGTCTCCCACCAGCTATTCCCGTAACTTGGCAGGAATTTTCTCAATCGCACTTTCCCCACAAGGGAAAAATTATCGAAAATAACACACTTTTAACTCAAAAACTGCAAGCAATTGCTATTTGTCAAGACAAACCTGTCATAGTCGTTGCCGATTCGGTGAAAGGGTGGGGCGAAGACGGGCGAATTGTTTGGATGTTGCGGACTTTGGGACACGAAAAAGCCGTTTTTGTCGATGGAGGATATCGGGCTTTAATCAAAACTGGAATTAATCGAGTAAAAGCTGCAAACAATCCACGAAAAACAGGAGATTTTGTAATATCTCGCCGCTCGAATTGGGAAATTCAAGGCGATGATTTAAAAGCTATTTTAGGCAATGATAATTTAGCAGTTATCGACGCTAGAGAGCCGCGAGAATATGCAGGTAAAACGCCTTACGGAGAAAAGCGGGGCGGCCACATTCCCGGTGCGGTTCACCTTTACTACAAACAGTTGATGGACAAACAGGGAAAACTGCTGACTCGTGGGGAAATTGTCGATATTTTGGATCGGAAAGGAGTTTCGCAGTCTACTAAAATTGTGACTTATTGTAGTGGGGGAATTCGCTCTGCATGGTTGACTTGTGTCTTGACAAATGTGGGATTTTGTGCTAGGAATTATGCAGGTTCAATGTGGGAATGGTCGGCGTCGCCGGCAGATAGCTATCCCCTGACAAAAAATTAAAACTAGCAATTAGAAATTAGTCGTAGGGTATGTCATATCAATTCCGGTTGCATCGGAATTAATATTACCCGAAATCAGGACACGGCAGTGCCGTGTCCCTACAATTAATCTGGCGTAGGGAAACGGCACTGCCGTGTCCCTACAATTGATCGTGGTAGGGAAACGGCACTGCCGTGTCCTCCGTTTATATCATTCCGATGCTAACGGAATTGATATTAACCTTGACAAACGGGCGGGCTTCAGGTTGAGAATCTCAACCGACTTGTTCGATATACTGAGCGAGATCGTCGCGCAGGCGGCTGAGTTCGGCTTCGGTGGTGACGCGCACGCGATCGTCCCTAACCGTAATCAGCACTTTTGCAGCAAAAGGAGTTGGCCAGATATTCGGGTTGCAGAAAACTTCCAAAAATACATCCCCTGCATACCGATATTCCATAGGTTTCTGGGGAGAAGCTTTAGCGCCAGCAGTTTTGGCGGCTACAGCTTTCAAGCTTTCCATCAAAGCTGCAATTTCGCTTTGCAAATCCCGCGCGGCTTGCGGGGAAAAGCTAAAGGAGACAGAACCTTCGACTAAATTCAGTGTCAGCGGAGAAAGAGACATGGGCAATGAAATTTAACATACAATTGTTAATGATAAAAGATATAGTAACCCAAAAGAAGTACATTCCCGCTCAATTGGACTGCGAGAAAGCTATTAATTAAAATTAATCTCAAGAAGCGAGGCTAAATTAATGAATATAAATCTAGTCGCAAGCTAGATTCTGCAATACTTTTAACCTGTTATGACTTGATAAGCTTTAAGCTAGAAGTCAGAAAATTTGACGGCAGATCGAGGAGATTTTATGGTAGCCGATAACCGTTCCGAAATCCGCAAGGTCTTAATCATTACCTTATTGCTAAATTTGCTGGTGATGGCAATTAAAGCAGCCGTGGGATGGCTGACTGGTTCCCTCAGTTTGCTGGCAGATGCTTTGCACAGCGTCACGGACAGCGCTAATAATATTTTAGGATTGGTAACTAATCATTATGCCAATCCGCAGCCCGATCGCGATCATCCCTACGGACACCAGAAATTTGACGCTCTCGGAGCTCTGGGAATAGCTGTTTTTCTGGGAATTGCCTGTTTTGAAATTCTCAGTGGCGCTGTCGAAAGGCTGATCAAAGGTGGCGCAGTTGTCAAAATATCGCCCAATGAACTGTGGATATTGCTGCTCGTACTGGGCATCAATATTTTTGTCACTTTTTACGAGCGCAGGGTTGGGAAACGTCTCGGTAGCGCGATTTTAGTGGCTGACGCCCAGCACACGATGAGCGATGTTTGGGTGACAATTATGGTAATTGCTGGGTTGATCGGTGTTTGGCAAGGGGAGGTTTGGAATATACCTCAATTGCAATCTCTGGACGTGTTTTTGTCTTTTCCTGTGGCTGTTTTGGTATTTAGCAGCGGTTGGAAGGTTTTAACAGAAAATCTGCCTTGGTTGGTGGATGAAATGGCGATCGCACCGGAGATTATTCACGCGATCGCGATGGAGGTACCGGGGGTTGTCAACTGTCACTCGATCGCCTCCCGCGGTGTGGTAGGGCGTCAAGTATTTATTGATATGCACATGATTGTGGATGCTGTCGATGTAGAAACAGCTCACCGGATTACAGAAGAAGTTGAAACCCGTTTGGAAGAACGTTTCAGCCCTGTACGAATCTTAATTCACGTTGAGCCACCGGCTTACCATTCCGACCAAATTAGCTACGATTCTGAAGAAAAGGAAGAAGGAAAGAGGAAGCAGGAAGGAGGAAAAATGTAGGCTGTATCCCCAGCAAACAGCAGGTTGAGGGATGAAGGAGGAAGGCGGTTTTTGCGATCGCAATTCCTCTAATTTTTTAAATGCTATCAAGGGAATTAGAGCGCTCGCACTTAATTTAGTGCTAGTTTTCCACAGGAATAGGGGGGTTTTCCACAGAAATCGGCAAGTTTTCCACAATAACTTTGATAATTATCGAGCAAAAGACTATTGGTACAAGTTCTGAGTTTTTTGGATTTCTACAGCCATTTTCTGTCGCAAGTCCCAAGGTAGCAGAATCTCGACTTCTGAACCTAAAGCTCGCAACCACCTCAGCGGGTGGTAGTCTGTCTCTCGGTAAGTGACTTGGTAGTAAGCATCGTCGGTTGGGCGAGACTGAAGGATTTGTAAAAGTGCCGATCGGTGTTCTGGGTTGGGAGTGTATTGTGTGATTAATGTGGCGGCGCGATCGTACTCTATGGCGGTACAGGTATGGTGAATGCTGATTCCTTGAAGGTAGGATTGAGCGAAAGTGCGATCGAACCGCAACACCATCAGCCCAGTTTCTTTATAAAAATCGCAGCCCCAAGCTTCCTTTAACATATCGTTAACTGTTTTGGGAGTTGGCAGGTTATTTTCCTGATATTTTTCTTTGAGTAATTGGGGAACCCGAGCATCTTGCCAATCCAAGGATTCTAGACGTTTTGAAATAATGCGATCGAGCCGATATTTGTACCAATTAATTTCACCTCTGGGAGTGCTGCCGTAGGCACACAAATATTTAGCTCGATCCATAAAGTAAATGCAAACCGGATAAACAACGCACTCCTTAATCTGATTTTGATGAGCGCTGCGATAAGTTAATAGCAAAGGAGCGATATTTTGAGACTCCCAAATTTCCTGCAATTCGCTCTGAAATTGATCGACAGCATCTTCTAGGCTACTGGATTCGGGTACTAGATAATCAACATAGAAAAAGATGCGATGATTATCTTCATCTGCTTCCGCTAAAACTTGTTCCGCTAACAAAGGTAAACTCGGATCGAGAAAACTAAACATATCCAGATAAATCTGTGCTTTAGAACTCAGATTGCTCTCAGAATTGGAGTTTTCCGCTCGATCAAAGATTGACGGGATTGTTTCTAATCGGCGATAATTCTTACTTCTACCAGGAGCATCAGCGATTAGTTGCAGGCAATTCCGACTCACCAGCAAATCGAAATCATTTTGCAGAGATTTGCGGACTTGAGCGAATAACTTTTCTGCCAAGAGCTCGTCTAAATCGCGATCGGAAATTGCGATTTGTTTTTGTAAAGAATGCCGCCACTCATTTACAGACACGTCCCATTTGATTAACCACTGTTGCGTTGTTTTGTTGCAAGCACAATTTGGATCGGGATAGTTGGCAATATCTTCTTGCTTTTCATCTTTGTAATTGTCGCCAAAGAAAGCTGCGCGCCAATCAGCATAGGTAAAGGAATTTGCAAGGGCATTATATCCTTCGTCGCTGTAAAGCCAATTTAACAAAACCCATAACCGGATGGCGCGGGTGAGATTTTGCATTTGGTCGAGAGTTCCGTTGGCTAACTGTTGTAAAATTTTGGGGTTGGGCGGATTGGGAAAGGTTGGGTACACGGTGGTTTGAGGGATTGGTGTTGTGTTTTTATAGCGTAAGGGCGATCGGAAGGGGGGTATTCCGATAATATGCGATAATCGGGTATACCAAGTGGGAAAAGCTGATGACTGCTTACAAGATTGAGCTTCAGGGTGAAGTGTTGAAAATTGGATTTGGAGAAGCTGCTCAAAACGATCGCATTGTGCGAGATGCGGCGGCTCGTTTGGAGGAAATGAGCAATTCTGGAGAGTTGTCGGGAGGGCGGTTAATTAAAATTAACGGACCGGCATCAGTACCTGTAGCCTGTGTTTTGGCGCACAAAGTTTCTCACCTTTACGGTGCTGTTGGAGTTTTCGATCCGAAGTTGGGAAAATATGTAATTGCAATTACTCACAGTCCTGAGTATAATTTGGGTGACTTAGTTGATTGATAGTTTGCTAGGTAATAGAGGAAGTTTTAGATATGCCATCACAACAAGTTGCTCTCCAAGTTATCCAGCAAGCTATCTGCGCTTTAGCAGATTGGGCTGAGGCCACATTACCCGATGGCTGTCAACGCTCAAAAGAATATCGAGCCGTGACTAAAGCGAAAGGATTATTGTCATGGCACGACGATACTCAAATAAGTTACTTGGAGTTGCTATTTGATGCTGTCAAGTTTGCAGATAGCAAAGACACAGATTTTGAATATCATTATTGTCCGGTAGTGGCGATCGACGCTAGCGAGGATTCTTACCCGTCTATTCCTTATCCGTTGACAAAACCTCCCGATTTAGAAGAATATAAAGAAAATCTCAAAATAGAGTTAGAAAATATTCGGGAACAAGACTGGCAAAACTTATCGCTGTTAACTCTGATTTTAGAAAAGTATGGTTCTTGTCTCAGTTTTTGCGAGGGGAATATTGCTTTGATAGATATGGCGCGATCGACGGCTGCGGTAGCATCTGCTTTGGTTGAGAATCCTGATGCAACTGCGATCGGTTTAATTGCCGGGGATTTATCGGGAATTCAAAAGTTTATTTACACGATTTCTTCGGATGGTGCGCTGAAATCTCTCCGCGCTCGGAGTTTTTATCTGGAATTAGTCACAGAAGAAATTGTTCAGCAGCTTTTGGAAGAGTTAAAGTTACCACGTACTAATGTTATTTATGCGGGTGGCGGTAATTTATACTTGCTGGCATCAAACGATACAATAAAGGTTCAAGCTGCTTTATGTACGATTCGAGAGCGATTTAATAAGTGGCTAAAAAATACTTTTCAAGGTAAACTGTTTTTAGCGATCGATTATTTACCTGTGCCAACTACAGCTCTAAAAACTAAAGAATTTGCCGATCTCTGGACACAAGTAACCAAGAACCTCGCCAAGCAGAAACTTCGCAAGTTTGAAGGTCACATTCATGACTTTATCCAACCCAAACCGAGTCATGAACCTTGCCGAGTTTGCCATCGCGATGATTTGCAAAGTCTCAAAATTTTAAATCGCTTTGAGCCTGATTCGTCTCCTGCTTGTTGGATGTGTCGCACTATGTTTGAGCTGGGCGATGAATTGTTTGATATTAACGCAATAGTGCGCTCTAAGCGATCGAATATTAAAGGCGGAGTCCAAAGAATTTATTTGCCAAATTTATATTACTACTTTTTTCAGGAAGGCGAACTAGCCTTACAAGTAGCTAAAGATGATGAAACAGTCTTGCTCGTTAACAATTGGGACTTAAAAAAATATCACAAAAATAATACTGTACCGTTGTTATTGGGAAACTATGCTCAGCGAAACGAAGAAGAATCGGGTTTTATCCGAGCAGGTGAAATGGCAGAGAAAGCCAAGGAAGCAGGAGCGATTCCTAGAGTTGGTTACTTGCGGATGGATGTAGATAGACTGGGGCGGATTTTTGCTGAGGGTTTGGGTGAAAATCAAACTTTACCAAGATTGGCTGGACTTTCTCGCCAAATGAGTTACTTCTTTAAAGTCTATCTCAATAGTTTGGCAAAAAACCGCAAGGAGAATTTCCTAGAAACTCGAAAGAGTGTTAAAATCTTAGAGAATGCAAAATATTTAACCGAGGGCGATCGCCCAAATCTTCTGTTCATTTACGCGGGTGGCGACGATCTATTTGTCAGCGGTGCATGGAATGAGATAGTTGAATTTGCCTTTGACGTTTACCAGTGTTTCCGATCTTATACGGGAAAAAATCCAGATATTACATTATCTGGGGGAATTAGCATTGATAGTGCTAAATTTCCTCTTTATCAAGCCGCTAAAACATCGGGCGAGGCCGAAGAAGCTGCTAAAGGCAATGGTCGCGATAGTTTGGGTTTGTTTGGAGGTAAGTTTAAATGGGATGAATGGTTGGGAATTCAAGAAAAATTGGCTGTTATAGACGAGGAGATTAGAAACTACTTAAGTCCAGAATTTAAACCGGATCTGTGGGGAATATTTCCCCTCGTCGAGCAACTGAAAAATCTAGATATCAATTACTCCAGAAGTTTTATTCGCAACCTGTTGATGACTGCTGAAGCTCAAGAAAATATGCTGGCAAAAATTCAGGATAAATCAGCAGAGCAAGAGAGGGAAATTCGTTACTACTTACATTTGCCTAAAATCGTTTATACTCTGGCGCGACTTCCCAGCCAAGTCCGAGACCATGAGAATTTTTATCCGGTGCGAACTTCTCTGAAAAATCCGTATAACGCGCCGTATTTTAGGGCTATCGCAACTTGGCTTGAACTACTAAACCGCTAATATCAAAATGCCTGAACCACCTAAAAAAGTCAATTCTCTAAATCTCCCTAATCCTGCAAATATACAGGAAAAACAACAACTACACACCTCGGCAGATAAGACGGTTATGTCCACTGAACCGCCTTTAGAAATTACGAAAAGGATAGTCAAAACAATTACTGGATTAGAAAGTTTAAAAACTTATCCGATTCGTGACTTGGTTAAACACGCCGAGGAGTTTGGTCCTTATTTGAAGCAGCAACGATTAGAAACTAATCAGGTTCGCAAGTTCCTCGACGCTGTTAACCAGATGAAAGTTACTTTGGCTCAAACGAATGACTTTTCCAAAATAGAAACTGAAGTAGTTCTCCTCAAACCAAAACTAGCCTACGCCGCAGCCAGACAAAAAGCTGCAAAACCCATGACTGATGTGATGTCAGTGGCGATCGACAAAGTACACAGCACCGAAGATTTTGAGCGTCTCGTTCAACTGATTGAATCAATTATTGCCTATCACAAAGCAGAAGGTGGAAAATAGCTATGCCTGTATCTCTTGCACAAAAACCTTTACTCGGTAAAGTTCGCATTACCAGTACGCTGAATGTAGAAACCGGATTGCACATTGGTGGAGGAGGAGAAAGTCTCGACATCGGAGGACTTGATAAGCCTGTCATTCGCGACCCTTTAACTCAGCATCCTTACTTACCTGGTTCGTCAATTAAAGGCAAACTGCGTTCAATTTTAGAAAGATTGGAAAACAAGCCCGTGAACAGACCTGGTGGAAGCGGTACTTATCGCTACGAAAGCGATGATTTAGTAGATGGATTTACAGAAGTTAAACAGGGAAAGGAAAAACCACCTCTGCTAATTTTTTACGACGGCGCTCAAACTTGCAAAGTCTGCCGCGTTTTTGGATCTACGGGGGTAGATTGTTGGGTGAAAACTGATGCCGTTGAGGCAGAGCAATTAGAAGCAGTAAAAGACAGTTCCAAGCGAAGGATTGCTAAAGCTAATGATGGCAGTAGATTGGGGAGTTTTGTAGAGGAAAGGGAAGGAGAAATTGGAGAATTATACAGTAAAGTTAAAGGACGGAACGCGACAGCGCGTTTGATTGTTCGGGACTGTCATTTACAAAGGGAATCTGCGGAAAAACTGGAGAGGGTAAATACCGGACTCTACATGACAGAGTGGAAGTTTGAAAACGGTATCGATCGCATTACAGCAGCAGCCAATCCCAGACAAGTAGAAAGGGTTCCTGCTGGATCAAAATTTCAGTTTGAACTGATTTACACGGTTGAAGATGCTTCTCAAGCTATTGAAGATTTGCAGAATCTGGCGATCGCACTGGCATTATTAGAAGATGATGCTCTCGGCGGACACGGTTCTCGCGGCTATGGCAAAGTCAAATTTGCGGATTTTCAGTTTTCTTTTCGCAGTTTAAATCAATACCGTCAGATAGCCAGCGGAGAATCTGGTTTGCCCCCAATTCAACCCGTGGCTAATACAGAAGCACTTCTCGAAAACTTCGGCCGCTTCCGTGATGAAATTCAGCAGCGATTGCTGCCAGGAAATGGGGGGGAAGCATGAATAACTGGAGATTAGTTAAACTCAATTTTGGCAACTCTCCTGCTCATTTTGGGGAATTGGGAATTGGGATGGAGGAGACGAGCGATCGCGTGCGTTCTGACACTCTATTTAGTGCTTGGATTAGTGCTTGCGCTCGATTGTTTAAAAAGGATGACTTTGAGAAAGTATTGCAGCGGTTTCTCAACCCGCAGCCATCCGTAACGATGAGTTCGACGTTTGTCTATCGCCATCACGACGATCGCGATATTTACTATTTGCCACGTCCTTTAAAGTTTCCCGCTAACTACCCTGCTGGTGACGGAGACTTAGAATTTTTCAAGGCTTACAAAAAGATTAATTATTTGCCTTTAGAAGTGTGGCATAAATGGTATCAGGGAGAAGGATTTACCAGTGAGGACAGACAAGAACTAATTAAGGAGACTAACAAGAAAAAATCTGATGGCTTTTTGCACGAACAGGGAACTTTTAGCTATAAAGAAGCCTTTAAAATTGGTCAAGAACCAAAAATAGCAGTAGACCGCGTTACCAGAGCAACCAACTTTTATCATACAGGTTTTGTGCAATTCCAATGGGAGCAAAACGGTAACAATATCAAAAGTATATCGGGTTTGTACTTCCTGCTCAACTTTTCTCAGAAAGACGAAACCTTAGAAAAGCAACTCCAGGCTGCTTTACAACTGCTTGGTGAAGAAGGAATAGGGGGCGAACGCAGCAGCGGTGCGGGACACTTTGAAGTTGAATGGTTGCCATTACCTGAAATGTGGCAAAAAGTAGTGAATTTCAAGGCAAGTCATTACAGTCTAATGAGTTTATTCTGGGATGATGATTTGTCAGCGCTAAAGCATTTGATAACCGAAGATAAAGATGCTTGCTATGAAATTATAGAGCGAGGAGGTTGGATTTCAGGGCAACAGTTGCGCCGCCAAATGCTGCGAATGTTTGTGGAAGGTTCGGTTTTTTCGTCGCCGCCATTAGGAAAAATTGCTGACGTTACACCTCATCAATTAATAGATAAACAAACTAAGAAACCTAAAAATCATCCGATCTACCGCAGCGGCATTAGTTTAAGTCTTCCTATCAAAGTCAATAGTGAATAAATATCATGACTGCTACTTCTCACCTTGCCATCAAAAAACCTGAAGCTTCCGAATCAAAGCGGATTCAGCTAACAAGTCCTATTTTACATATCGGCTCAGAAGTCTCGCGCTTGAATCCTTTTGAATATGTCCAAACATCTAAAAGGGTTTATCTCCCCGATCGAGAATCTTTAGCAAAAGTGCTGTATCAGCGGGGTCGATTGAACGATTATATTCGTGCCATTGAAGAGCAGAAAAGTATTACTAAATTGCTTGAAGATGTCTTGGGCGAACAATGGTGGAATGCTACAGGCGAAAATGGCGATCGCATTTTTCCTGAAATTGCCGTCAGTCATAAATGGACTGAAAATTCGGTGACAGATTTGCGTCCGATGATTCGCAACGGCATGGGACAATTGTACATTCCCGGTTCGTCGATTAAAGGGGCAATTAGAACTGCGATCGCCTACCACCTCCTCAAAAATGAAAACAAATATCAACTACCAAAATCTGCCAGCCTTAGTGTCATAGAAATCCAATTACGAGAAAAACTTGGTAGAGGGGAAGTCGCAAATAAACACAAACAAAAATTTTTAGATGATGAACTATTCATGGATAGTTTATTCACTGATTTTGCTCTATCATATCAAGGGCGATCGGTCAAAAGCAAAATTGGGCCTAACACGGACTTCATGCGAGCCATTAAAGTCACCGATTCTCAGCCTTTGCTAGAATTCAAAAAAGTCAGTAAGCAAGGAACAAATGTATTTTTTAACTTACCTATAGTTGCTGAAGTCATTGTCTCCAGCCGCTTCCCAGATTATAAAGCTAAATATCGCGCTTCCATTTATGCGGAAATGGTTCGCAACGTGCAGACTGAATTCACCCTGAGTCTGGATACGGAAATGCTGCAATGGTTCACTCATAGCGAAGGGATGAAAATACCGTTTAAAAATCTGGATGAGTTGCTGAAAATTTGTCGAGATTTCGCTCAAGAGCAATGGGATGCTGAACACGATTATTGGGAGGATATCAAAAATAATCTCTCTCAAGGTAAAGACTTAAATTTCAGCTATATTCAGGAACTATACGAACCGACTGAGTGCCCTTATAGCTTAAGGGTTGGTTGGGCAAGCGGAATGTTGGGAACTACGGTTAGTTTATGTCTTGATGAGAAATTGGTAGCCGAAATCCGCGATACTTGCGGAATCAAAGCACCGGGTTTTGAAGCACCCAAATCGCGGCGGACTGTTGTAGATCATAAGGGCGATATCAAATATGTACCTGGATGGGTAAAGTTTAAGCCATGCTAATTCGTTCTACCTGGACATTAACTGTATCCGAACCCGCTGTTTTACCGCGCGCTTACCATTTAGAATTGGTGAAGGAGTTGCATCGCCGATTAGGATTAGAAGTCGGGAGTGAGGCTGTACCTTCTGTAAGTTTTTCAGGAATTCAGGGTTTCTACCAAGTTTCAAAAGATTTTCAGACGTTTACACCAGATGAGCTTTATACCTTTTCTTTGTCTGGCTTGCAGGAAAATGCTGCAAAAGCGATCGCCTCCCTGAATCTCTCACCATCTCTCGAATTTCTCGGTGCTAAATTTGAGATAATTAATCGAGAAGATGAAATCACCAGCTACGAACAACTTTACACGGAAATTGTAGCCAATGAACCAGAACCCGTCCGCCGCTTTGACCTTAAATTTACAACTCCGACTGCTTTCGCCCAAGGTTCCACACACTTAGCTTTACCCGTTCCCAATCAGATGTTTCGCAGTTGGTTAGAAAGGTGGAATCACTTTGCTCCTGTTTATTTGGGGAGTGATGAATTAATCGCTTATTTGAGTCAGGCTGTTTTATTAAAACACCACAAGATTCAAACGCGATCGCACCAGTTGCCGAGAGCCTATGTCAACGGGTTTGTTGGCCAAGTAACGCTGCAAATTCCTTACCGTACTGATGCTTTGCTGGCTAATGTTGCTAATTTGCTGGTTCAATACAGCCATTATGCAGGTACGGGAATTAAAACCCGTTTAGGAATGGGCCAAACAATTGTAAAACTAGATTAAGGAGATTACCAATGATTCAAACAAAGATTATTACATTTTTAGGTAAATCTCCACGAGAAACTATTTACAGCCATAGCGATCGCACCTATAAGGGTCAAGTATTTGCTGAAGCACTGCACCAGTTTTGTGAATATGACACTATGTTAGTGTGCGTCACAGAAGAAGCAAAAGCAACTACTTGGCCTCTATTAGAAGCACTAGGAGATGCGCGTATCAAGCCGATTGATATCCCAACTTGTAGAACTACGGAGGAAATGTGGGAAACTTTTAAAATCATCACTCAATATGTTGATGAAGACGATCGCGTAATTTTTGATATTACTCACGGACTCCGATCGCTTCCTTTTCTAGTCTTCTTATTCGCTGCTTACCTCAAAGCGGCGAAAAACGTAACAATTGCAGCTATTTACTATGGTGCTCCTGAGTTAAGCGACAGCAAAAATAACGTACCAGCGCCTGTCATTGACCTATCTGAATTTGTGTCAATGATTGATTGGATTACAGCCACTAATCAATTTGTCAAAATAGGAGACGGACGAGAACTCGCTAATTTACTTGAAAGTGCTATACCATCAAAATTAGAACTAAGCGAAATTCCATCTAGCAGACAAATTAGAGACAATCTTAAGAATTCGGTTGAAGCAATTGAGAATATCTCTCTAGCTTTAAGTGTAACTAGACCTATTGAGACGATGGAATCGGCTACTAAGTTAGAAGAAATTCTCCAAAAAGCTGCACAAAATTTTGCCGATCGAGCTAAACCATTTTCACTTTTATCAGACAAGGTGGTTCAACAGTACGGACAATTTGCTCTCGAAAATCCTAAAGATGAAGCAGCATTGAGCCAGAATCTGCGGCTACAATTGCAGATGATTAAATGGTACATTGACCGAGATCAATTAGTACAAGCAGTCACTTTAGCGCGTGAGTGGTTGGTTTCTATCTTAGCGCTGCGATTTGGTGAACCCATGTTCGATAATTCAAAAGGTCGCAAGTATGTAGAAGCTGCTCTAAATAATGCAGTTGAAAAGAATAAACGTAATCCTCGCCCTCCTCTTGATAGCCGTTGCAATGAAAAGTTTGCAGCTTTGCCACAAGCAGATGAACTTGCTAGTGTCTGGAGTCAAATGGCAGAGTTGCGTAATGATATTGCTCATTGTGGCATGAATAATCAACCTCAAACTGCTGGTAGTATTAAGAAAAAAGTTCTATCACTATCTCTTAAATTCGAGACAATTAGCGAGGAACTATTGCCAGATAAATAGACTGAAGAATAAATTTTTGTCAAGGCGATCGCCCTTCCCGCCAAAAGCGATCGCCCTTTCCCATACTAAAATCAGTTCAATAAAATACCTAACTTAAATTTGGTAAATGATTATGCCATTCAGCGCTTACAAAACCATCGATTCTGTTGTCAAAAAATTTCAGATTACCTACACCAAGTCTAACTTTATTATTGAAACTGAATTCAACATCCCCGACTACTTTCGAGAAGACTTGGAAATAGTCATGCAAGATGGTGCAACCGACTGTTCGGAATATGCCATTTGCGAAAACCTGATTTATCCAGTTTTAAAGGAAGTTTGGAAGCAATATCGCCAAAAATTTATACTGTGGAGTCACAAATCCTTAACCTATGACGAAAATCTCTCAGGATTTCCCGAGTATATATTAGCGAAAAAATCTCCGTTGGGAAATGTTGTATTTGACAAGCCTTACTTTTTGTTAGTTGAAGCAAAACAGGATAATTTTGAGGCAGGATGGGCGCAGTGTATGGTGGAGATGATTGCCGCACAGCGACTGAATGAAAACTCAGAGCAAGAAGTATTTGGGATTGTCTCAAATGGCGATCGCTGGCAGTTAGGCAAACTTAAATCTAATGTTTTTACTCGCAATCAAATGTTTTATACAATTCAAGAATTAGACAAACTTTTCGCTGCTATCAATTACGTGTTTCAACAGTGCGAATTGCTACTAGATGCTGAAGCCACAAGCCAGAATTGAAAGCCTGAAGCGGAAACCGATCGCCCTTTCCCCATGCTAAAATCAGCTCAATAAAATACGCAACCTAAATATGGTAAGTGATTATGCCCTTTAGCGCTTACAAAACAGTCAGTTCAGTCCTCAAAGAATTTCAGATTACCTACACCGAATCCAATTTTATAGTAGAAACCGAGTTTCATGTCTCTGACTATTTTCGAGAAGATTTGGAATTTACAATGCGAGAGGGAGTGGTTGACAATTCAGAATTTGCAATTTGCGAAAATTTGATTTATCCAGTGCTCAAAGAAGTTTGGAAGCGCTATTACAGCGGGTTTGTTTTGTGGAGCCATCAATCTCTCACCTACGATCAATATCTTTCAGGGTTTCCTGAATATATTTTGGCTAAACGTTCTTCATTAGGAAAAGTCGTCTTTGAACAACCTTACTTTTTGTTAGTTGAAGCGAAACAAGATAACTTTGAAAATGGATGGGCGCAGTGTTTGGTTGAACTGATTGCCGCACAGCGACTGAATGAAAACCCAGAGCAAAATGTTTTTGGAATTGTATCAAATGGGGGAGTCTGGCAGTTAGGCAAACTCAAATCTAAGGTTTTTACTCGCAATCAAATGTTTTATACAATTCAAGAATTAGACAAACTTTTCGCTGCTATCAATTACGTGTTTCAACAGTGCGAATTGCTACTAGATGCTGAAATTGCCGATCGCAATTAAACACGACCTCCCAAAGGACACAGCAGTGCTGTGTCCCTACAGATATCGGTAAGGACACAGCAGTGCTGTGTCCCTACAAATATAATGTGCATTCAAATAGATTAACCCTACAATCCCTCACTCCGTGCAGGCGGACGAAAGTACGCGCGAGGGAGAGGTTTCAACCTATCAACACCGGCACATCGCCGAACCAAAAATCACTCCCACTCGATCGTTCCCGGCGGCTTAGAAGTAATATCGTAAACCACCCGGTTCACCCCCTTAACCTCATTCACAATCCGGTTCGAGATCAGTTCTAACAAATCGTAAGGAACCCGCGCCCAATCAGCCGTCATCCCGTCTTCACTCTTAATAAACCGCAGAACGATCGGGTAAGCATAAGTGCGCTGATCGCCCATCACCCCTACACTGCGAATCGGCAGCAAAACTGCAAAAGCTTGCCAAAGTTCGCCGTACAATCCGTGGCGGTTAATTTCTTGGCGAACTATGAAGTCAGCATCTCGCAAAATATTTAGTCTCTCTGCGGTAACTTCTCCTATAATCCGAATCGCCAATCCCGGGCCCGGGAAAGGTTGTCGGTTCACGATTTCTTCCGGTAGCCCGATCGACCGGCCGACTTTTCGCACTTCATCCTTAAACAGTTTTCGCAGCGGTTCAATCAGCTTAAATCGCAAATCTTTCGGCAAACCGCCGACGTTATGGTGGCTTTTAATTTTAACAGCAACTCGCTCGCCGCTTTTCGGGTCTGCATTAGTGTCAGCCGACTCAATCACATCAGGATAAAGAGTACCTTGGGCGAGATAGTCGAAAGGGCCGAGACGCTTCGATTCTTCTTCAAATACGTTGATAAATTCGTGACCGATCCGCTTGCGTTTTACTTCCGGATCGGTAATCCCTTCAAGTTGAGCTAAAAAGCGTTCGCGAGCATTAACATACTCAACGTCAATGTGAAATTGCTCTTTAAATAATTTCACCAACCGTTCAGGTTCTTGCTTCCGCATAAACCCTTGGTCGATAAACATACAGGTAAGTTGGTCGCCGATCGCCTTGTGCAGCAAGAAAGCCAAAGTAGAAGAATCTACGCCGCCGGAGAGAGCCAGCAAAACTCGTTTATCCCCCACTTGCGCGCGAATGTCGCGAATCGATTCCTCCACAAAAGTAGCTGTCGTCCAAGTCGGTTCGCACTCGCAAATATGGTAAACAAAATTGCGAATTAAAGCTATTCCCCCGATCGAGTGAACTACTTCTGGATGGAACTGAACGCCGTACAAATTTTTCTCGTGGTGAGCAACAGCAGCAGACGGAGTATTGTCCGTGTGAGCGAGGATCTCAAAACCAGGCGGCAACTCGCTACAGGAATCTCCGTGGCTCATCCACATCGTGCTGCCTTCTTCGACATTTGTCAGCAAATCCGTAGGATCGTCAATAAATAGCGATGCCTTGCCGTATTCGGCTAACTTAGCCCGCTCAACTTTCCCGCCGAGCTGCTTTACCATCAACTGCATCCCGTAACACACTCCCAACACGGGTATTCCCAAATTCCAAATTTCTGGGTCGCATTGGGGAGCTCTTTCATCGTATACAGAGCTCGGGCCTCCTGAAAGAATAATTCCTTTAGGATTGATAGCTGTTAACTGTTCTGCCGTAGTGCGGTAAGAAATAACTTCTGAATATACTTGAGTTTCGCGAATGCGGCGAGCAATCAGTTCGGAATATTGCGAACCGAAGTCGAGAATCACGATCGTCTGGCGATCTATCTGCTCCAGAAAAGAGTTTGTGAGGACTGATTCAGTTTCTATTTGAGTAATCACGGTTATTGCGTAGTTGCTAATTGCTAATTTGGCCGAACGTAGCGGTGGTATCTGTCGCGGTCTCAGTACAATACTAAGGAAGGCGAGCAACCATTTGTCGCTAGGAATAAATCTTATTTATACTAGATTGCAGTCAGCGATGTTAGTCAATTAATAGGACCTGCGACAAGCATACATTTACTTCTAGCCTTACCCTAATTAATTGAACTATTGCGTCAGAAACTGCGTCCAGAAGCAACCTAGTATAATTAAGGTCTAGGGACTGAGAATTATTACTTGTTAAATACTATCCCTGACCGATATTTAAACAGAATTCAGGGATATTTACACTACATTAACAAATTTGAGTCAGAAATGTATCTCCTATGTCACTTTTAACAATAATTTTGCGATCGCGCCCGAACATCACCGAGCCCACGGGGATTCTCCGGTTGGTGTGAGTAAAAATGCAATCCGATGACCGCAAGTCTATTTGTCGCGCGATGTCGCCGTAAATTCGATCGACCCAATTGCTGCCAGTTTCCGCGTCCAAAGCCCGCAGTTGCCCGAGAGCGTCTTCGGCTGTAGCTGCAGCAAAAATTGCGGAACACGCATCGGCGGGCATTGCAGCCTTAGCGCAGTAAGCTGTGAGAATTTCCCTGCGCCCGTCGGCGAGGTGGTGGTGAGTGTGAAAAATCCCCGCCGCCAATTTCATCAGTTTACCGTGATAGCCAAACAGCAAAATCGATCGCACGCCCTGACACCCTGCTTCTACCAGCAGCGGGCCCAGCCAGTTAGCGGTTTTCACCAGCGCTTTGGGATTGATACCGAGTTGTCGCGCCAAATCCAAACCGTTTTCGCCGATGCAGAAAACCAAACAGTCAAACAGTTCGGCTTTTTGTTGCAGTTGTTCGCGGTAAACTTCCAACTGTCCGGGGGCGCTCAGGGGTTGAGAAATGCCAGTGGTACCCAGCAGCGAAAGTCCTTCTACAACGCCGAAAGCTTCGTTAGAAGTGCGGGCGGCTAGTTGGCGCCCTAGCGGCAGAATCAGGGTGACAGTAATTTTTTCTCCCCGTTCGAGTTCTCGCCCGAGATTCGATCGCAGCAGCCGCATCGCGTAATCATAGATTGCCGCTCCTCCACCTGCTTTATGATGTCCAATTCCCTCGCCGCCAACAATCTGTATTTGTTCCCCCTCGAACCCTCTCCCCAATTCCACCATTGCCCAAACGGGGGTATTGCGAGTCAGATCGAGATTTTCCCCCGGATCTGAGCGAGTGATGGCTAAAGCCGTACCAGTTTTGAGTACAGAGACTTGCTCGATCGCAATTTCTACCGTTATTTGCGGTTCCAGTAGATTTACTGATACGCTATCTAGAGACTGAATACCTGCACGTAAGCACCGCAAAGCTGCAAGTGCGGCAGCACAGGCAAATACTGGCAGTGTATACCCGGATAAAGGTTGAGTTTTTGTCACGGTCGAATGCAGAAATCAGTAAATTTGCCGGCGATCGACATCACGCACTAGCAGTGATACCCCTCAAACATTTAAGCTTAATTCTAGGGTTTGCTATTATCAGCAGTTAGCGTGAATTTTGTCAAGTGATAATTTTGTCCTACCAGTTTCCTTGAAGCAAGCCACACTTTTTTTGAGGTGCGTTAGCGAAGCCCTTGTAGAGAATCGCCAACAACCGACTCCGAAGTCTTACGGGCACCTGCGGGAGATTTTCACAAAAAACCCGGGATCGCGATCGCTTGGAGTGACAAATTGATTCCCACAATTAAGTACAAATACTGTAAACAGGTTCAAAAAAAAGATGGTTACAGCTATCTTCCACATACCTTGCACCCTTTTTCCTCCCATCTACCCCGTGCTGAGTACAGCTATGGTGAGGGTCTCTCAGGGGGAAGAAAGATGAAGACCGCCACTACCCTTATGTCGTCAGTTGTTTCGGATTCAACCGCTCAACTCGCTCCAGAAACCACCGCATCCAACACCATTGTTTTGCAGCCCAAGGGCTGTCTCGGCGGCATCGCTGTCTTAGATTTCCAAATTAATTTGGAGCAAGCTTTAGAAAGGGCGGCCCTTGGAGTTGTCGTGGATATGCAGCAAGTGGAGGCTGTCGCCCCAGACGGAATTGCCGCGCTGGCCCGAGGGCTGGAGTTAGCAGCTATACTCGGCAAGTCGATCGTCCTTCATTCTATAGATTTAGCTAGCCGTAAACGTTTGAGAGCGGAGTGGAGGATCTCGCGCGAAATTTGTTTTGGCCCTTGGGGCGACTTATTTGACGGGGAATGCGAGCAATTTTTGGCAGGCGAAATGCTGCGATCGCTTCCTTGTTAAGCCCTAAAACCTACTTTTTTACAATTAGCCAATTTATATCTCCCAAGCGGTTGATGTCTCAGCGATCGCTTGCCATTTATATTAATAACAATTACCCGGAAGTGCCAGTCTAGCTTTCAAGCTAACATCTTGAAGGCGCGACTGGCTTTATCTTAAGAGGCTAGCTCAGCAATTTATAGCATAAAGATTAAAATTTATTTACACCTTCGCGTGAAAAATAATTTAATAGCAAGCAAGCCCCAAACCCTTACAAAACCAGGATTTGGCAATTCTTTTATCTCCGATCTAAAATATAAAATCCTATGACTATGGTTGAACCAGTTGCACAGTTAAATGAACCTCTATCTCTTCAGACTCCTGAAATACTAGACAAGCAAATATCTCAGCTCGTTCTATCTCCAACAACAGCTCTCAAAATTTCTAAACAAGAAGTTCGATCGACCCTGAAAGCCTCTACTCTAGACGGCGTTTTTGCCACTGTCTTCGAGTCGGCGACCGGCGGCGTGCTGTTGAGCAACTTCTTGCTGCAACTCGGCGCGAGCAGCGTGGAAATAGGTATATTCTCTGCTATTCCGATGGTGGTAAATCTCCTGCAACCATTAGGAGCCTACATCGCAGACCGCACAACCAGCCGCCACTGGTACAACCTAGGCATATTCGGCGTGTCCCGGCTGCTGTGGCTGGTGTTCGCGGTGGCAATTGTTTGGGGTTCCCAGCACGCAGACCCCCACCAACTGCTGCAATGGACGCTGGTAACAGTCGTAGCAGCTAGCGTGCTGGCAGCTTTTGCCAATTCTAACTGGTTCAGTTGGATGGCTGCTGTGGTTCCTCACCGTTTGCGGGGACGCTATTTTGGCTTTCGCAACAGTGCTGTCAGCCTCATCACTTTGCTGGGAGTGCCGTTGATGGGATTGGGAGTGTCAAGTTGGGGCGCCGATCCAATTTTGGGCTACGGTATTGTTTTATTGGTGGGTGTTTTGGCGGGAATGATTAGTTTGGGGTGTCAATTCTTCATGGTTGATGTGAATCCCCAGGTATATAAAAAAGATGCAGAGAGCAATCGACTTACAGATAAAAAAGAAAAAAAAATAACAGATTTTGTGCCTTCTGTGCTGAAAGATTCTAATTTCTTAATGTTTATTCTTTACTTCAGCGTGTGGACATTTGCAGTTAATCTCAGCGCGCCTTTTTTTAATATCTACCTGCTGAAAGATTTAAGCTTGGATGTGAGTTTGGTAACGATTTACAGCAGCTTGAGTTCCGGGGCAAATTTACTGCTGCTGCTGTTTTGGGGCAAGTTGGCCGATCGCTGGGGAAATCGCCCTTTGCTAATTGCTGTTGGGCTGGTGGTGGCCCTAACGCCTTTGCTGTGGTTGGGTACGGGCAATTACCCGTTTGCCCTGTGGGTGTGGCTGCCGCTGCTGCACTTGCTGGGGGGAACGACTTTAGGGGCGATCGGGCTGTGTAGTAACAATATTCAAATGGAGATAGCGCCGATCGAGCAACCTTCGACTTATTTTGCGATCGCCGCAGCAGTTTCGGGAGTAGCTGGGGCTTTGGGAACTACCGCCGGCGGCTTTCTTGCCGAACTTCCCGGCATGACTTTGGGGGCACTGTTTGCCCTCTCGGCTGCTGTGCGGTTGGTGGGCTTGCTGCCTTTGATTTTGGTGCGAGAACCCCGCAGCTTGTCGCTGCGGTCGATCGTCCCCACTTTTGAACGTTTCAAATTTAACCGGGGCTAGGAAATTTTCGCACAAATTTACCGATCGAGAACTCAGAAACACCCACAGTACGTTGAGAGAGCAACTCAGGAGTATCGCGTAATTAAACTTTGGGAAGTAGAAGCGCCAACATTTTTTTAACAAAAGTTAAGATATTTGCTTCCTTCGTACCAGTGCTCAAAGGCGGTGGTGAGGAAGTAGTAGTGCAGCAAGGAGTTCAACTTTTGCGTGCTGATGAACAATTAAATGAGTTGGAAAACCTGTTAGCTTTTTTTGCTACCTTTGTATTGGAAACTCGGTTAGTTCAGCAAATTATGAGGTGGGATATGGCTGTTTTACGATAATCGCCTTGGTATCAAGAAATTTTGAGGGAAGGAGAGCAACGAGGATTCCAGCAAGGAATCTTGTCAGCTATTGAATTTTGGTGGGAACTAAAATTCGGTACGGAGGGATTACAGCTATTGCCGGAAATATCTCAGATTTCGGATATGAATGTATTGAGGGCGATTCAGGAAAGACTCAAGACGGCGAATAGTTTGGACGAGGTGCGCCAAATTTATCGAGTAAGTGAAATGTAACCATCATCGGTGCTTCCCAAAACAGAAACTCGTTCGATACGATCGCTGACAAAACTGGTGCGTCAATTTCAATTCGATCGGCTTTTAAAACTAGCCGAACCCCTGATAACCAATGATTAGCCATCGCCCCCACAAATCCCAAAAAACTCGACAAATACCCCTAAGATTACTGCTAATTATCCCCTTTGTCCTGCAAATTGTCGGCGCGGTGGGGCTGGTAGGCTATCTTTCCTATCGTAGCGGGCAAAAAGCGGTAGAAGATATCGCAAATCAGTTGATGGATCGGGCAACAAATCGGGTTCGAGATCGCCTCTATATTTCCATAGAAATCCAACAACAAGCTGTAGCATTGAATCATCGCGCCGTTCAACAGGGTTCTCTAAACCTCAAAGATTTCGAGCAATTACGGAATCACTTTTGGCAGCAGATCCTGTATGCGTCCCTGTCAGTCAACAATTACTTCTTCGCTAATGAAAAGGGAGAGGGGATTGGCTATCACAGGATTTTCAGTCAAGAGACGATCGAACAAACCAAAAAGCTGACTGGGGAGAACCTAGAGATTGGTACTATTCTTTTCAGCGAAGTCAGACCTGAAAAGCTAACCCAGCGAAACTATTATTTGGTTGACAACCAAGGTATAGCCAAGAAACTCATTTATCCATTGGCTGTAGATATCCGCCGCACAGACTGGTATCGGGCTGCAAAAGCTGCCAAAAAACAAACGTGTCGCCGATTTATGTTTATCGGATTATACCAACATTGGGCATGAATGCTGTAGTTCCTGTCTATGATGCTACGGGAAAGTTTCAAGGCATTTTTAGTAATAATGTTATTCTGTCTGATATCAGCACTTTTTTAAGTAAACTAAATTTTTCGCAATCTGGACAAACTTTTATCGTAGAGCGTTCCGGCGATCTCGTTGCTACATCCACCCTAGAGCTTCCTTATGTAAATCATGAGAAGAAACCGCCAACTCGTTTGTCCGCTACTGCAAGTCAGGATGGATGGACAAGGGAGATCGCCACTCACCTCAAGCAGCAATATAGCGATCTAAACCAAATTCAAACCGCTATACACTTCAAAGTAGCAGTTAAGGGAAACACGCTATTCGCTCAGGTTATACCTTATCGAGATAATTACGGTCTGGACTGGTTGCTGGTGACGGCGATCCCCGCATCTGACTTTATGGGACAAATCAATGCCAACACCAAAACCACAATTTTACTTTGCCTATTGACTTTAGTAATAGCGACGGGATTGGGAATTATTACCTCAAACTCGATCGCTGCACCGATTCAGCGGTTAAGTCAAGCAACTGAAGCGATCGCTAGCGGTGAACTCAGTCAGGTTGTGGAGATAAAAGGAGTTTCTGAACTAGAAACCCTAGCAGATTCCTTTAATCAGATGGCAGGACAGTTACAAACCTCTTTTGAAACCTTAGAAAATCGGGTACAGGAACGAACGTCAGAATTAGCCCTTGCTAAACAAAAGGCGGAAGTAGCTAATCAAGCCAAAAGTACCTTTATTGCTAATATGAGCCATGAATTGCGATCGCCTCTCAATGCTATTCTCGGCTTTTCTCAATTGATGGTACGTGCCAAAAATATCCCTGTAGACCTATATGAAAATGCCAGTATCATTTATCGCAGTGGTGATTACCTATTGACGCTAATTAATAATGTTCTCGATCTCTCGAAAATTGAAGCAGGTAAAACTACGTAACCGCCTTTGAGTCAGGGGGTATAGATTACATTACCAAACCCTTTCAAATCGAAGAAGTAGTGGCGCGTCTGGAAAATCAGTTAACCATTCAACGCCAGCAATGCCTTCTGGAACAAGAAAATCTTAAGCGCAGAGAAGCAGAAGAGGTACTTGATCGATCGAGGGCTTTAGTTGCTAGTGTTTTGAATAGTTCACTGGATGGTATTGCCGCGATGCAAGCTGTTCGCAACCCTGAAACAGGGGATATCGAAGATTTTCGTTGTTTAGTCGTCAACCCCGTGATTGCTAGAGCTTTTAACAGTAACGGTGAAGAGATGATTGGTAAATTGGTTCTCAAAAAATTCTTGAATCGTATTGAGCCAGAACTATTAAATTGCTTCGTTAATATTGTCGAGACAGGGGAATCTTTAAAGCGGGATTTTTACTATGAATCAGGAGAGTCTTCCTGGTTTCATTTTGTAGCAGTAAAGTTAGGAGATGGTTTTTCCATTACTATCCGCGATATTACAGCACGCAAACAAATGGAGTTGGCTCTCCAAGATGCCAATCAGAAACTAGAGCTATTGGCGAATTTAGATGGTTTAACTCAGGTGGCTAACCGTCGCTGTTTTAACAATCGCCTTCAAAGTGAATGGCAACGCTTAGCGCGAGAACAGCAGCCACTTTCCCTAATTTTATTGGATATTGATGTTTTTAAACGCTACAACGACTGCTACGGTCATTTGGCTGGCGATGATTGCTTAATTAGAATAGGTCAAACATTACAAACAGTAGTCCGTCGTCCCCCCGATTTAGCAGCGCGTTACGGTGGTGAAGAATTTGTGGTACTTCTTCCGAATACAAATTTAGAAGGAGGAATTAAGGTAGCAGAAAACATTCAGCAAGAAATTCACGATCTGGCGATTCCCCATGCACAATCTGACGTGAAGGAAATCGTCACAGTTAGTTTGGGTATTTCCTCACTCATACCCACGTTGGAAGTTCAACGAGATACACTGGTAGCCGATGCAGACAAAGCATTGTACGATGCTAAACAACATGGGCGCGATCGCTGCGCTATTTATCAGCGATCGTAACTTATACCATTTCTCCAAAATATTGCTAAAATGTTCATCTAGCAGCCAATGGAATTAAATTCGATCGGCACATTCTACTGTTGCACGATTGGGGATAAGTGGTATTACTTAATATTTCATAATTTTATTTATAAAACAATTGACGCATTTTTATCGTGAATCATTTGACATGGCGAGCGCTTTTTTAACCTCATCAGATAGTCTCGGACACGCAGAGCCTCATTTTGTATGACTGGAGTTGACAATTGATATCGTGTCCGCTCTCAAAAGAGCGATCGGTAAGGTTTGTAGAGAGGACGGAAGTCCTCGCTCAGAAGCGGACTTCCGTCCTCTCTACAAACTGTTTTTATTGCGGGCACTCGCGTTGCTTTGAGAATCGATCGGACGCGATCTGACAATTGTCAACTGTTAATTGTCAACTGTCATGGAAGATGCTTGCTTTTTTTTAATCAGCCATCCGATTCCCAACATCAAACCAGGAATAACTGTCGGTTCCGGTACGGGAACGGATGTCGGATCGTCGGCGATTTGTCTGACCGATCGGTATCCCGTGCGAAAAGAGGTGTAAAGCCCACAAAACGAATTGGGCGGAGCAAAAGGCGGACAATCTTTGGGAATGGTGGCAGTAGTATATCCGGCACTTACTGTCTGCATCCACAACTCTTCCCCACTTTCGTTAGTCGCCCTAAAGGCTAAGGGAGCTACGCCAGGGTCTGAAGGGTTAGCTTGAGGGTGTTGATAGATAGACTGAGGACTGTAATTGAAAAAAAAGCTGGAAATGTCTTCCTTACCCCATGTTGCCTCTTCTTCCGATGTCCCTCCGAAAAAGTATCGATATGTAGCTTGGAACGTATCGAGTCCGTCGAGTCCCATTGTCCCTTGATTTTCAAAGGTAAAATTTATAGTACCTGAAAATCTGATATACAGTGAACTTTCTGGTGTTCCCATCTCGAACGTAGCTGCTGAAGCCGGGGGTGTCGAGCAAGCTGCAAAACCGATCGCGGCAGTTGCAGCAGCAGTCGCTGCAAGTTTGTGGCAAATTTTATTCATTGTTGGTGAATCATTATGGATGAAGTTGATGCGCGTGAAATCGATCGAACATTGACAACTCCCCGACCTAAAAGCCATGCAATGAGGCTGCAAGGTGAATATCTTTTAAGCTAAACTCCCCCACTTAGTGGCGGTATCGCTCCTTAACCTATGAACAGGCTCAGCGAATAGGCTAAGCCCCGACATTCGCTGTCAGAGTTTTGTACTAGCAATTTTTTTTGCTTTACCCTGTCTTTATCCTGTCTTTACCCTATCTTTAAATAGGCGCTCTATCAAATTTTTGAAGCGCCAATACTCTGGATTTATACTTTAGCACGCTCTATTTACAATGAAACCATCTGGATATTAATAATTGTTAAGTAATTGAAAAATAGTCGCTCGATCGGCTTGCAGTAACAAGCACTTTCAACAGTAAAAATTACGCTTCATATAAACATATATTAAATCGTAACTTACTTAATATTTTTTTGTAATTTTATTTATAGAAATTTAAATAAAAAAATTAGATTGACATATTCAAGGCAGTAAAATAAATTAGATGTCGGTCGGGGACTACTTGGCAGCCAAACAATAGCTCAAGATTGTCCGGCGAGCGAAATTGACTGGATTAGACAGTTTTTCATGATGAAATTAAGAGGGAGCGCCTGACGAGAAAAAGGGAAATTGGCGATGTGAAGTAACTGATTGCCAACGCTCGATCGAGCGATCGCGATCGAAATCTCAGATTCAAGGAGAAAATGTAAAAATGAAACGTCTGATCGTTTGCTGTGATGGAACTTGGCAACAACTAAATAGTAGTTACCCAAGTAATGTAATTAAGCTTGCCCAGGCAGTGAAATCGAGCGCCAGTGACGGGGTTCCGCAGATCGTGTTTTATGACGAGGGAGTTGGATCGGATAGTAACAAGATTTTGGGCGGAGCCACTGGACTGGGAATCGATCGAAATATACAAGATGCCTATCGTTTTCTTAGTCTCAACTACGAGCAGGGTGACGAAATCTATCTATTCGGGTTCAGTCGCGGTGCTTACACAGTCAGGAGTCTAGCGGGGATGATCCATTGCTCCGGTCTCCTAGACCGCCCTCATATTACCAGGGCATCAGAAGCTTACGAGCTTTACCGCAACCGAGGCATTAAACCAAAGGATAAGATAGCAGCCGATTACCGCGAAGATTACGGCGATCGCGTCCCGATTACCTTGCTCGGCTGTTTCGACACCGTTGGAGCCCTTGGTATTCCTACTCTACCCGCCTTCAAGAAGTATGACGAACAGCTCAAGAAAAGGTACAGATTCCACGACACCACTTTAAATCAGTCGATTCAGAATGCGTTGCACGCCGTGGCGATCGACGAAGTTCGCCAAATCTTTGATGTTACCCTGATGAAGAAAAATCCTGATGTCGATCACCAGCGGGTTATTCAAGTTTGGTTTCCCGGCTCGCATATCTGCATCGGCGGTGGATCGGAAGAATACAGCGGTTTATCAGATACCGCCTTGCAGTGGATGTTGGATTCAACGCGTAACCTTGGATTGGGGCTTGAATTCGATCCAAGTGCCATTCCCACAGGTATCAATCCCAATTATGAGATTGATTTTAAAAACGCTCCTGGGTTTTTCAAATTAGCAGGAGTCAAGTTCCGCGAGGTGGGCGATGCCATTGAGGATCTTCATGAAAGCACGCTCAAGCGTTTGGAAAGCCGAAAGGACTACCGCCCCAAAAATCTAGAAAGCTTTTATCTAAACTTAAATCCAATTGAAGAGGATAGAAAAGACTCGATCGAGAACCCGGAATTGAGGCTTGGCAATCAATCGAATCTACAAGAACCAAAAGGAAAAACCATATCCAATCTACAAGAACCAAAAGGAAAAACCATTATGTCTTCAAAAAGAGACACATCAAGAGACGGGCTGAAAAACAAAATCGAGACTTTGCTTTTAACTAACTTCAAGCCGGTTTGGAACTTCATTCAAAGCAACGAGGGGCTTAGCAAAAAAGTCAACAAAACTCTGATTAACAATGCCGTCTTAAAAATTCCCACTCGCCCCTATCCGTTTAGTACCATGTCTCCCTACCCCTCTTGGGAGTCATTAAACGATCGCACTTATTCGGGACTCCAACTACCGCCTACCGATTGGAAGCCCTTAACCGATAAAAACTACATAGGGGTTAACTTAACACCCACAGAAAATTTTGAAAATAATTTACCGGATCTTAAGGATTTAGAGGTTTTGTACCGCAAAAAAGGGAAGACGAAATATTCGCCCAAATCCTCTCTTTTGTTCCCCTATTTCGTGCAATGGTTTACCGACAGTTTCCTGCGAACCGATCGACTGGATCACCGCAAAAATAGCTCCAACCACCAAATCGATCTGTGTAACGTCTATGGTTTGAACGCAAGTATTACTCACCTGCTGAGGTCTCATCAAGGAGGCAAGCTAAAAAGCCAAATTATTAATGGCGAAGAATATCCTCCTTTTTACTATGATGAGAACGGACAGCCCAAGGAAGAATTCACAGGAATTCCCCATCAAATAGTAGGTGAATTTGACGAGAAAAAATCGGATAAACTACCCTATGAAAAAAGACAAAAATTATTTGCAATGGGGATAGAGTTAGAGCGAGTCAACGTGCAAGTTGGCTATGTAATGCTGAACGTTCTTAGCTTAAGAGAACACAATCGCGTGTGCGACCTATTGGCAAAAAATTATCCAAGTTGGGATGATGAACGCCTTTTCCAAACCGCCAGAAATATCGTGATGGCAGAGTTTCTGAAAATTGTGCTAGAGGATTATATCAACCACATTACTCCCTATCACTTCCAATTCTTCACCGATCCCCCAGCATTTAATAATGAAAAATGGTATCGCACCAATTGGATGTCGGTAGAATTTACTTTAGTTTATCGCTGGCATAGTATGCTGCCAGATAAGATAATCCATGACGGGAAAGAAATGTCTGTGCCAGAGTCGATGTGGAACAATGATATGATTATCAACAAAGGTTTGGGAGCTATATTTGAAGAAACTTGTTCCCAACCAGCAGCGCAATTGAGTTTATTCAATACGCCGGATTTCCTGATTCCAACCGAGACAGCCAGCATTCGTGTAGGTCGTGCGGCAAAATTAAGAACCTACAACGATTACCGCGAACTGTGCAAGTATCCGCGGGTGACGGATTTCCATCAAATTAGCGGCGATGAAGAGGTCCAAAAAGAATTGAAACGATTGTACGGTAACGTAGACAACATTGAGTTGTATGTGGGACTCTACGCAGAAGATTTGCGGCCAAATTCCGCCTTACCTCCTTTAGTCGGACGACTGATAGGAATTGATGCCTTTTCTCAAGCTTTCACCAATCCTCTGCTAGCCGAAAATGTCTTCAATCCCGAAACTTTTTCACCTGTAGGTTGGGAAGAGATTATGAATACCAAGACGCTCTCCCAGGTGCTGAATCGCAATGTTCCTCCCGGTAAAGAGTACAGAGTTTCTTTTTATAATCAGGGTTGGCAACCAGCTTAGAGCCTTGCATGGTTCATGGTATTGTATAAAATTAGGCAATTAACCATGAACCATCAACAATCAACAAACCAAGCTTGATATCAATTCCGATTGCACGAGCGACATGATAGTTCGGAAACGGCAGTGCCGTTTCCCTACCCCGATTAATTGTAGGGAAACGGCACTGCCGTTTCCTGATAGTTCGACACCGATCGCCCTAATCAGCTTTGCAAAGGTTATTTATGAACAAGAAGTTATTTACCGAATATCCCGAACAGGACGAACGCAAATACTACGATCTTTTGGTTGAGCAGGCCAAGCTTCGGATGGATAATCTTTACGGGGATAAGGAGCGGGCGCTGCGAGATACTCACGCCAAAACTCATGCGTGCGTTAAAGGAACTCTGGAAATTTTTGACTTTGATGAGGAAGAGATTAAACGGGAATTGGGCAAACGCGCTTCGTTAAGTTCTTCGCGACTCAATGCTATTTCCCTTAAGCAAGGTTTGCTAGCAAAACCCAAAGAATATCCTGTTTGGTTGCGATTTGCTAACGGGGCTACCAAAGTATACCCTGATTACGCCAAAGATTCGCGCTCAATTTCAGTGAAAGTGATGGGGGTGGAAGGAGAACGACTGGCGCAAAGCCACGAGTCAAAAACCCAGGATATCATTGTTCACAATTCAGAGATATTTGTGAGCCAAACCATCAAAGACTACTACGGCTTTTTTTCTGCTCTGGTTGAATCACCAGAGACATTGAAAAAGTGGCTAATCCGACATCCCAGACACTTTTTAGCTGTCTCGACGCTTACGGGTAGCCGGACTCCGAAAAGTTTGCTAACAGCCAAATATTGGAGCGGTTCACCCTCTGCTTTGGGTCTCTATCCCGATTTCGATCCCTCCCAGCCTGGTCTAGTTCCTGTCGAATATCCTGCTGTAATTAAGTATGGGTTTACTCCGGTTTCATGCAAACCACCGCACGAGATAATTCCAGAACAATCTCGACCGGGAATTCCTAAAATTCCTTTTGTCGATCGCGCTAAAGCCTTGGGTTTAGATCCCAATCAACCAGACAATTATTACCGGAACGATCTAATTCAAGCCCTGGCGAAACCTGACGCCAAATATTGGTGGGATTTTGGCATTCAGTTCCAAACCAGCCTAAAAATGCCGATCGACGATGGCATCAATGTCTGGAAGGAACAGGAATCACCCTTCTTGAGAGTAGGTCGTCTCACCGTCAAGCATCAGATTATTGATTATGAAAAACAATCTGATTTCAACGAAAACCTGCGATTCTCTCCTTGGAACGGTTTGGCAGTTCATCGTCCAGTAGGCGCCATCAACCGGATACGCGGTGTTGTTTACCCCGTTGTAGCGAATTATCGCCTTCAAAAGCGAGGTCTCGTCCACCAAGAACCAACAGGAGAAGAAACATTTTAAGGGAAGAATTTGGGGTCGGACATCAATTAATCCCATCAGCCAGGTGTCGTCCGAGCAAATGGCAACTCAAGGAAGTTAACCAGCGAAACCTTCAAAAAATCCCATCCCTTTTTAGGGGGTGGGAGTGTTGAAAATTATTAATTCTTAGTCCTCAGTCCTCAGTCCTCAGTTTTGTGTCAGTAGAAATTGATTAATCCCCGTAGGGACACGGCATTGCCGTGTCCCTACTTTATAAACCTCGAATACACGGCAATGCCGTGTCCCTACTTTATAAACCTGGAATACGCTGTAATAATTTCACCTTCAACCAACTGATGACTAATGACCAACAACTGATGACTAATAAATTAAGCTTGCCGCGAGTAGTATTCCACCACTAGCAGTTCGTTAATCTGAAGAGCAATCCATTCGCGTTCGACAATGCCGTTAACTTTGCCAACCAGTTTTTGCTTGTCAAATTCCAAGTGACTGGGCAAGTGAGCCAAGCCTGGGTCTTTGAGATTAGCTTCAACCATTGTGCGCGAGCGCTCTCTATTTTTCACTGCAATCACTTCACCAGGCTTGCACTGATAGCTGGCGATATTGACTTCGCGGTCGTTGACAGTTATGTGACCGTGATTTACCAATTGTCTAGCGGACGGAATGGTTGGAGCCATTCCCATCCGAAACACAGTATTGTCCAAGCGCATTTCCAAGAATTGCAGTAACACTTGACCTGTGGAGCCGGTGACACGGCGGGCTTTGCGGACGTAACGGAGCAGTTGGCGTTCCGTCACACCGTAATTGAAACGGAGTTTTTGCTTTTCTTGCAAGCGAACCGCGTACTCAGAGAGCTTTTTGCGGTTTTGACCGTGCTGTCCGGGCGGATAGTCTCGTCTGGGGGTTTTGCGGGTTAGACCGGGCAACTCTTTCAGGCGACGGACGATTCTCAATCGGGGGCCTCGATATCGAGACATTTATTTTCCTCTCTAATCTCTGTATGCAATTTTATGCAGACTCTATATTATATGTTTGTAACGGTCAAAATTCCAACAAAGATCGATAAAAAAACGATCGACCGCAGCGCGATCCATAATGTGCGGTAAATTCTGAAGTAAAAGCCGATCGGTCGATCGCCCCAACCAGCCAAAAAACTCACAACTTTCATCAGCCATGCACAACCGCAATTTTCCCCGCACTTCTTCCCCAAAGCCAGCACCGACAGGCTCAAGCGCTACGGCGCGCTGGCTCTTGGCTCTCGGCACGCAGCTAGCAGCACTCGGTTTGCTAGCGAGTGCTGTGCCAATCTCGCCAGCATCAGCCATCACTATTAGAATCCCTCGCAATAGGAATCCCTATCGCGTCTGCGCCCTGGAACTAATCGAAGCCGGAGTGGGGGCCGAGGCCGCCGCCGCCGCTTGTGCCGACGCGCTCCACCCCCGCGACATATCGAAATGCGCCCTCCAAATCAACCGCAAAACAAATATTTCTGGTATCGAAGCGCTCTCTAGCTGTCAGCGGGTGAGGCGTCCCAAGGAATTGGCGAATTGCGTAGTGAATATCAACAGCAAAACTCGAACTCAACCTGCGGCTCCGCTGTTAGTGCTCGATGGGTGCCGCCGCAGTTTATTGCCAGAACAGTTTGCTGAATGCGTAGTCGGGCTCAGCGGCAGGCTCGACTTTCCCACTGACAGGTTAATCTCCACTTGTCTCGACCCGACGAGGGACACAGTGAGCTTGGACGGGCGTCCTGCACCTACTCCTCCTGCAGAGCTAATTTCACCGCCTTCTCGGCTCAATTAATTTGTCAGTTGTTAGTTGTCAGTTGTCAGTTGTTAGTTGTTAGTTGTTAGTTGTTATTTGTTAGTTGTTATTTGTTATTCCACAGCTATTAGCTACTGCCAACTGCCAACCGCCAACTACCAACCGCCAACCGCCAACTGCCAACTGCCAACTGCCAACTGCCAACTGCCAACTGACTTCTTCCTTCTAATCAAATGTCAGAAATTTTTGCTCAAATTACAGTCGAAGAATTAGGTCGCCAATTAGCAGAAACCAATGCTGAGAAATTGCAGCTTGTAGACGTGCGGGAACCTTACGAAATTGAACTCGCGGCGCTGCCGGGATTTGTAGCTTTTCCGCTGAGCGAGTTTGCCGAATGGTCTGGTGAAATTGACACTAGACTCGATCGCGACACAGAAACCCTAGTTCTGTGCCACCACGGAGTGCGATCGGCTCAAATGTGCCACTGGCTAGCCGAGCGAGGATTTACCAACGTTAAAAATATCGTTGGCGGTATCGATGCTTACTCAATGGTGGTCGATCGAACCGTCCCCCGCTATTAACCTCAAATCCTGTTCTTAACTTTCGTTTTCTTCAGAGTCCGCGCGGGCGGACTTTGTATGTGTAGAAACGAATTATATTCCCCCGGAATTAGCTAATTAACAGCAGCAAATCGAAAATTTAAAAGCTTACTCATAGTGAGCCGATCGCGCCCCTGCCTTTTCGAGTGATAAAGAGCCTCATCAGCCGCCAGTACCAGCGTTGCTGCATCCTTTTCCGGCCCCGGAACAACGCTGGCAATTCCCAAACTAATCGTTACCACAGAATTAGGCAGACCGTCAAATTTCTCCGGGTTAAAAAAAATATTCAAATCTTTAACTTTCACTCTAATGTGTTCGGCAACAAGCAGAGCGCTTGCCGCATCAGTTTGAGGTAAAATCACAGCAAATTCCTCGCCTCCGTAGCGAGCCGCTACATCAGCAGGACGCTGGAGCGATCGGCGAATTGTCTGGGCTACCTCTCGCAAACAATCATCTCCAGCTTGATGTCCGTAGGTATCATTATATATTTTGAAAAAATCGAGGTCGCACAAAATCAAAGATATCGGAGACCCCTCGCGAGCCATGTTTTTCCATTCCGTTCGCAAGCAACTATCAAAATGCCGTCTGTTGCCAATTTGAGTAAGTTCGTCCACATTCACCAAAGCTTGCAGCCTTTGATTTTCTTGCTGCAACTCCTCAAAACGAACCACCGACAACTTGTCCTCGCACAAATTTTGCCCTTGAAAATACAGGCGGTATAATTCGCAAGACAAACTACAGTTATTTCCCTCTAATTTGACAAGTCCCATGCTGTCTAACTGATAAGCCATCAAAGGTTCGAGGTGAACGCTATTTTTAGCATCGACAACTTGTTGGAATGCGGAAGCGAGTTCGGGCTGCTGTTGAATGGCGATCGACTGATTTTGCAAGTAGTCGCTATAAATTCCCCTGTGAGTAGGAGCTGCTGTTAACAGTTCTTCCAACTCGGCTCGCCCCAGTTCCTTCCCGGGTTCATCCCGATCGACCGACAAACGATTTTGTTGCAAAATTGCCAGGTGATACAGCGCTAAATGCACTAAATAAGGATGCCCGCCTACCATGTTCATTAATTGCTCGATCGGAGCGCTATCGCTCCAGTTCAGTCCGTGTCTGCACGCCAAATCTTGGACTTGTTCAGCAGTAAATTCTGAGAGTTTAATCGGCATTCCTACATTAAATGGAGATTGATTAAGACTCAAAGCAATATAAATTTCTGTCGAGTGAATGACGACGATGCGGAGTTTTTTCCAACTTGAAAATTGTCGAGATTTTTCGTACCAAGAACGAAGCAGTGGGAGGAATTCTTGAGCAATATTGGCGCGTTCAAATACTCTATTGACTTCATTGAGTACCAAGAGAATAGGACTGTCAATTTGTTCGAGCAAATAGTTTTCAAAATAAATAGTGCAGCTTACCTTGCTGCCCATATCTTCATCCCAGAATTCAGCGAGATTTGGTTCGAGTTTGAGTTGCCGAGCGACATTGACACAAAGCCAGCGCAAAAATTTATCTAAACTAGCAAAAACCGCTTCGTCGGCTTGCTGAAAGTCTACAGTTACTGTGCGGTATCCGCGATCGACCGCAGCGTGAATTATCCGCAGCATCAGAGAACTTTTCCCCATTTTTCTGGGAGCTTTAATGCGAATCAGGCTCCCAGGCTTGCTAATTTCTGCGCAAGCTCGGGCTTCGGCTCCTGAGCGATCGATATAAAATGGAGAGTCAATCGGTATTGGGCCGCCGGGAAATTCTAGGTCTGCAACCGTTTGGATTAAGTTCGGTGATTTTTGGATTCCTGCCATAGTCCTTCCGCGAGGCGATACCCTGACTGTATCTTACCTTTGTCAGCTTAGGGGGGTAGACTAGCGGTGCGTCCAAGCTCGATCGAGAATCCTACAAAATCTAAGTTTTTAACGACTTCCCACGACTGACTTTGCTATAGTAGTGTGACTTTACCCAATCTCAAACCCTGCTTCAACACTTCTGCAGACCGACAAAAATTCGACGGCGGCCCAGACGCCATGATTCTTGGCCATTACCTGAAAAATAATTCGTCTGTCGCCGATGTCACGCAGGATTCGCCCCCATCAAAGGAGAAATAATCATTGTCACGCCGCTACCTGTTCACATCTGAATCTGTTACTGAAGGCCATCCCGATAAAATCTGCGATCAAATTTCAGATACCATCTTAGATGCCTTACTGACTGAAGACCCTAAAAGTCGCGTCGCAGCCGAAGTTGTCGTCAACACGGGCTTGATGCTGCTGACGGGAGAAATTACCACTAAAGCTCAGGTAAATTACATAGAATTAGCGCGGAAAAAAATAGCCGATATTGGTTACATCCACGCTGACAACGGCTTTTCTGCCAATAGCTGCTCGGTGCTGGTCGCTCTTGACTCTCAGTCTCCCGATATTGCCCAAGGGGTGAATACAGCCCACGAAAGCCGGGAACAATCGAGTGAAGAGGAGTTGGATTCGATCGGCGCTGGCGACCAAGGCTTGATGTTTGGTTTTGCTTGCAACGAAACGCCGGAAATGATGCCTTTGCCGATCAGTCTGGCGCACCGGATTTGCCGTCAACTAGCCGCAGTCCGCAAAACAGGTCAGTTATCTTACCTGCGTCCCGACGGCAAAAGCCAAGTTACGGTAATGTACGAGGACGGCAAACCTGTTGGCATCGATACGATTTTAATTTCTACGCAGCATACTGAGACGATCGGCGAGATCGCAGAAACGGCCGCAGTTCAAGCCAAGATTAAAGCAGACCTTTGGACTGCTGTCGTCCAACCCGTGTTTGCCGATATTAGCGTGAAGCCGGATGCACAAACTCGCTTCCTTGTCAACCCAACCGGCAAATTTGTGGTCGGCGGGCCTCAAGGAGATTCGGGTTTGACAGGGCGCAAAATTATTGTGGATACCTACGGCGGCTATTCCCGGCACGGCGGCGGCGCTTTTTCTGGGAAAGACCCTACCAAGGTAGACCGCAGCGCGGCTTATGCTTGTCGCTACGTTGCTAAAAACATCGTGGCGGCCGGTTTGGCCGAAAAGTGCGAAGTGCAGTTGAGTTATGCGATCGGCGTGGCGCGGCCTGTCAGCATGATGATCGAAACTTTTGGCACTGGGAAAGTTGATGACGATCGCCTCTTGGAAGTTGTGAAGCAGCATTTTGAACTGCGTCCTGCGGGCATCATTCAGGCATTTAACTTGCAGAATTTGCCTGCTGAAAGAGGCGGCCGTTTCTATCAAGATGTGGCGGCTTACGGTCACTTCGGACGCACTGATTTAGACTTGCCTTGGGAGCAAACTGATAAGGCCGAACTTTTGAAAGAAGCTCTGAGCCAGCAGTTGTCTGGAGTAGCTGGATAGTATATTTTTGGGGCGCGCACTGCGTGCCTCATATTATGTTCGGTTGCACGAGAGTAGGGAAACGGCAATGCCGTGTCCCTACTGAATATCGGACGTGGCAATGCCGTTTCTTGCGCCCCAAAATAATCATGAGTAGGGACACGGCACTGCCGTCTCCTCCTGATTATTTCGGTGCAACCGGAATTAATATAACGTGGCGTGCGCAGTGCGCACATTACAAAAAATAGAATAAATAAATGCCATTTTTTACACCTTTCCAGTCAGCAATTCGCAGTGTTTCTTCGGAAATCAAACAGCGGTTAGCGGCTGGATTTTTTGCAGCAAATCCATCAGGGCTGCCAAGTTCGTTTGCGGCTGACAATGCTGGTCGAATTCGCGGCGTTTGGATACCCAGCACCGACTGCAAAGTTCTCACCTCAAAACAGCGGATTGCTGAGGCAATGGACTTTCTCGCCGATACGGGATTTAATACAGTTTTTCCTGTAGTTTGGAACCGGGGTTTTACTGCTTATCCTTCTCAAATTATGCGCGAACAATTTGGGGTGGAAATTGACTCCAGGTATCAAGGTCGCGACCCTTTAGCCGAATTAATTGTTGAGGCTAATAGAGTTGGTTTAAAAGTGATTCCTTGGTTTGAATACGGATTTGTGAGTTCTTACAATCTCAACGGCGGTCATTTGCTTGCGAAAAAACCTGAGTGGGCGGCGCGCGATTGCAGCGGCAATTTACTTAAGAAAAATAACTTTGAATGGATGAACTCTCTTGACCCGGAAGTGCAAGAATTTTTGCTGGGGTTGATGGTGGAAGTTGCTAAGAATTATCCGGTAAACGGCGTTCAAGGAGACGATCGCATTGCGCTTCCGGTAGAAGGCGGTTATGACGAAAAAACGGTTAAACGCTACCGAGAAGAGTGCGGTAGAGAACCGCCGTCGCATTGTAGAGAGCGACATTGGCTGCACTGGCGCGCTGATATTATTACTGAGTTTGTGGCTCGTTTGCACCGAGAATTGAAAGCGATTAATCCTGATTTGTTGCTGTCGATGTCGCCGAGTCCTTATGAATGGGGACTTGTGGAATATTTGCAAGATTCTCAAGCTTGGGTTGACAAAAAGTTGGTCGATATGCTTCACCCGCAGTTTTACCGCCGGGATTTTAAGGGTTACAAACAATTGGTCGATCGACTAATTGGAGAACAGCTTAGCGGCGAGCAACAGCGGTTCGTGTCGCCCGGTATCCTGTTGGCGAATCGAGGCAGCAATTATAGCATGACTCCCGAGCTGTTGTTACAAGTAATTGCTTACAACCGCTGTCGCGGCATTCAAGGAGAAGTGCTGTTTTTTTACGAAGGTTTGCGAGATAACGGTAACGCTTTGGCTGAGGTTTTGAAAAATGGGCCCTACGCTCGTTGACACTTTCCCGGAATCAAGCTGTTTTCGGTTCGCTCAGTTCAACAGAGCCGATCGATATTTCCAGCCAACTTGGTATAAAATGAGATGTTGCACCATTCTCAATAAGCTTTATGAACAGGCAAGATGCCTGTTCCACAAATAGTCAATTTTCTCGCTTCACAGGCATCTTGCCTGTTGCTGACAAGGGTGCAAGATGTGAGTATAAAATGATATAGCAGAGTTAGGCTATATAAAAACCCAGCGATGCCAAGCAGCAAGCGCTACTAATTGTCAAGCCGATCGCCCAAAAAAAACAGATAATTAATCATTGGGGAGTTGAAAAAATAGTGGAATCGGACATATTTTATAAGTGGTGCAACTTTTTTTGAGCAGTTGAGTGTTGTAGGCGCCGCCGTATTTTTTTAAGACAGCGAGTTTTAAAGAGCAATCTCCAGCGATCGCCAAAATATTAGGATAAATCAATGGACTCAGCAGCAACCCTCATCCAACAGCTACCAGAGCTCAGCGATGCTCAATTCAACCAAAAATATTTGAAACAAAAACAAGGGATGCACACCTTGGCCGAACTTTTGCCGCAAGTAGAACAGCAAAGTCTGGCTTTGCGCGCAGTAAAATTAGCCCTAAAAGTAAATTTAAAACTCGGCTCGAAGCTAGCAGGAACGGTAAAGCCAGAATTTCAAAAAGCAACACTAAGATTAATCGGAAAAATCAAAACTTCGCCGCTGCTCAAAATTCAACTGCTGGCACTAACAAGTTCCGATATGGCAATTCCGATGCTAGTCAAAGCATTGAACCACAAACAAAGTTCAGTGCGCCTCCATTGCATTCGGGCGATCGGGAAAATAGGCTCTCCTGCTGCGGTAATTGAATTAGCCCGATCGCTAGAATCGGAAGATTCCCAAGTGCAAGCTTGGGCGGCTTGGGCCCTAGGAGAAATTGACTCGAAACCAGCAGCCTCCGCACTGCTCAAAGCCCTCAACCACAAAACCTCCGGGGTGCGCGCCTGGGCTGTTTGGGCCTTGGGCAAAATTAACCCGAAAACAGCAGTCCCCGCACTGATCGAAGCCCTCCAACACCAAGACTCCGAGGTGCGCTGGCGGGCGGCGGTCAACTGCGGAAAAATCGGCATCTCTGATGTGGTTCCCGGGCTGCTGAACGCCCTCAGAGACGAAAATCAGATCGTGCGCGCTAGGGCTGCGGCGGCTTTGGGGAAAATCGGCGATCGATCGGCAGTACCCCGCTTAGTAGAATTGCTGCACGATCCTGACTCCCATGCAGTTTCTTTGAGGGCCGCCGAGGCCTTGGGACAAATCGGCACGGAAAAGGCTGTGGCGGGTTTGCTGCAAGCCCTCAACCATGACGACTCAGACGTGCGCGGCAGTGCAGTTTCTGCCTTGGGGGAAATCAGCAGCGAGGTGGCTGCGGTGGCGGTAATGCGATCGCTCTCGGATCGAGACATTTTCGTCCGCGGCAGGGCGGCGGTTGCCCTCGGGAACATCAATACAGCCGGAGATGCTAACTTGCAAAAAATGGCGACAGCGGGACTGGCGATCGCAATCGGCGACAGCGAATCTTATGTCCGGTGGAGAGTTGCTGCTGCTTTGGGGCAAATTGGGACAGAGGAATCTGTAGCAGGTTTGGTGCGGCTGCTGGGGGACGAAACCTCTGGAGTGCGCCAAAAGGCTGTTAAATCCCTCGCTCAAATTGCCTCTCCTGCTGCTCTTTTGGCTTTAGAAGCAGCTTTAAACCGCGAATTTGCTGACGTTCGCGCCCTGGCTGCCCAATACTTGCCGGATGCCAGCACTGAGGCAGAAACCGTTGATTTAGATCCCTCAGCTTCCGCAGATTTATCGGTTGAAAAACTGCCGAAAATCCTCATTGCTTCGGAAGCAGAAGCCAGCGAATACATTGTCGCTCGCGCTGCGGGGCGCGAGCTCAAATACCTGATCTCGATCGGCAGTCCCGGCGTACCCGAACCCAAAATCTTTCACAAAGTCCCGAACCGACTGCTGTTGGAGTTTAACGACCTCGACACCCCCGTTGACGACCCCGATCGGGTTTTGCCTGCACTTGATGATGTACTCCAAATTATTGATTTCGCCCTCAAAATGTCGGCGCGCCCGGGCAAGCTTCTCGTTCTCGGCCAAAGCGGCATCAGCCGTTCAACGGCCGCAGCTTTGACTGTTTGTGCTGCGGTTTTGGGTCGGGGAAAAGAACGGGAAGCTTGGGCCTTGGTGCTCGCCGCCAGACCCCAAGCCCGGCCGAATCGCTGGATTGTCGAATTGGCTGATGAAGCTTTGGGTAGAAATGGCAAGTTAGCAGCAGCGATCGAATTGACCGCCGCCACGGACAGAGATCGCAATTGCCAACAGTTGACTCGCAGGAACTCGGTTTCTTTTCGTAAGTCCTAAAGTTATACTCAGCTTACACGACTTCGCTTCAGACTTGTCTTTGCGGGGCAGCGATGCCAAAAGTCGATCGCCGGGGTGCAAAAGTTCGATCGGCTCCTGCATTGGTGACATTCTGTGCTATAAAGTCGTCGGATGCTCAACAAAAACCGTCAAGCAATCGTCGCATTGCTGGCAGCAAAACCCCAAAGCTGAGGAATCGGGTGCATTGTCAACAGACAATATCAGCTTTGGGGAGTTCACAGGCAAAACACATCAGACAGAATTTTCTGCCTGTAACATTCCATGCGGGAATAATTCACTGCTGGGATGAATTTTTATTTTTTGCCTGCTACAGACTTTTACGAGTCGAAAAAGTAATTTGGCAACAGCCATCAAGAGGCTAATTATCTATTAGACATCAACCGAATTTAAGTTTCTCCTGTGACTCGACAAGAGTGAAAGATGCTTTTTCGCAGATGTCTGCTAGAGAATAGACAAGCTTTTCCGTTTGGAGAACATAAGAGCGTGGTAGATTCTAACAGAATACAGCGGTTGCATATGTCAAAAATTAACTTGCTCAAAAAAACAGGTAAGGAAGCAAGTTTATCGGTTGCGGTTTGGGAAGGCAATGGCGAGTTTAATCCAGAGTTAGAAGCATTTAACCAGCAGGAAAAAACTGTAGAAACGCGAAAACTTAACCCAAAAAATAGCAATGTAGGTAAACTGATGCGGATTTTTATTTCCGAAAAAGTGGATTCTGTAGAAACCGCTCGCCAAAAATCATCAATCCATGATTTTGTAGAAAAATCATCCTTGAAACTCAGCAAAATGTTGCCATCTAAAATTGGCGGTTGGCCCATCCATCAAAAAATTGGTGGCGGATATTTTCTGGCAATTGGAATCGGCTTTGTTGGCTCCCTGAGTGGACTGCTAATCGCCGATTACTACCAAGGACAAGGAGTAAACCAACTCCAGGATGCTCACCTGCAAGCCCAATTGCTGGGCAATTTTAAAGATGCAGCGCTGGCGGCGCAATTGCAGGGAGCACAGCTAGATTCTTTTGTAGACAATTCCGCCCAACTACAATTGCAGAAAGAGCAGTTGGTCGCGAGTATTACTAAGGCGAAAAACCTGCGCTTGCAAATAGAAAACTTTGCCGACAGCCAACCTGCATGGCTGGCCGCAGAACCTGCGACTCTCAAAGCTTTACTGCAAGATTGCACAAAAAATTTAGAATCCTACGCCGATACTCTCCAGTCAAGTTTGCAGCAAATCCAGCGATCGCAATTATCACCATCGGAGATAGAGTCGGCCCGAAAATTGTTGGCGACACAAAGCGGAGAAGGTGCAAAAGTTCTCGACAGCCGCCTTCAGGAATTGAACACAATCCTTAACATGGCCCAGCAGCAAGAAGGGCAAGGCGGTCAAGTGATGGAAGACGCCCAAGGAATCGAAAAGGGCATAATTATTATTAGTATGCTGCTGTCGGTAGCAGTGGCTGGAGTTGTGGCTGACCGCACCAGTCGGGCGATCGCCAAACCGGTTGTCAGCGTGACTCAGGTGGCCGAACAAGTAGCCGCCGAGTCTAATTTTGACTTGCGAGCCCCCGTCACCGCACAAGGCGAAATAGGCTCTCTGGCTGTCTCTCTCAATCACCTAATCGAGCGGGTTTCGGAACATACAAAAGAATTGAAACAAGCTAAGGAAGTCGCCGTCGCCGCTAACACTGCTAAAAGCCAGTTCTTAGCAAATATGAGCCACGAATTGCGGACGCCTTTAAATGCGATTATCGGCTACAGTCAACTACTTTTAGAAGATGCGCGGGATGCGGGGTGCAAGGAATTTGTACCCGACTTGGACAAGATTGAGAAAGCGGGCACGCACCTGCTATCTTTAATTAACGATATCCTCGATTTGTCAAAAATTGAAGCGGGGGGGATGAAACTCGAAATCCAGGAGTTTGACATTGAATCGCTGGTTGACAATGTTGCGAGTGCCGCGAAACCGTTGGTAGAAAAAAATGGTAATGTTTTGGAGATTGAGTGCGATCGAACTGCGGGTATCATTCACGCAGATTTCAAAAAAGTGCGGCAGGTTTTGATGCACCTGCTGAGTAATGCTGCCAAGTTTACGAAAAACGGCAGGGTGAAAGTCAGTGTCAGCCGCATTGCAGGAAGCGGCAAATTGAATCCAGCAGAATCGGGTGTTGACAATTCAATTGCTGCGGGTGAAACTCATTCTGGGGCGATCGCTTGTCCCCTGCTGAATGTTGAAGAGTCGGATTGGATTTGCTTATCTGTTAAGGATACCGGAATTGGAATGTCCCAAGAACAAAAGCACAAATTGTTTGAAGCTTTTGTGCAAGCTGACTGTTCAACAACGCGACAGTACGACGGCGCGGGATTGGGGCTGACACTTAGCCGCCACTACTGTCAGATGATGGGCGGGGAGATTTTAGTAGAAAGCGAGGAGGGGAAAGGGTCTATTTTCACTGTGCGGATACCGGCGGGAAATGGGTGATGTGATGTTTGGCCGCAGTATTTGGGCGACAATTCGGTTTGTTGCAAAGCTGTTGTTTTGCGTCCAAATGCTTTACTCTTGTCAGTGGGGGCGATGGAACCGGGGCGCGATATTTTATTTTTCCCAGATGTCTATTTAATTAAGTTGGTATAATGCGGCTTATTACAAAGTTTTCAGTATTCTTGCACTATTTGCAGGCTTCGTCTATAATAATTATGTGTTGACATTTTGCAAATTTGTTAAAATAAAAAACGTTTATTTAAGGATGTGGATTGAGCCATGATTGACTGTCTCAATGCTGCTCGCTACTTCATTATGAAAGCTTATGAGGATGGTCTAGAAGCTGAAATGACCAATATGAAGGTTCAAAAGCTTCTATATTATGCTCAGAGCTTGCATTTGGCGCTATACAATGAAGCATTATTTGAAGAAGAAATCCAAGCATGGCGCTACGGCCCAGTTTGTCCTCCTGCTTATAAGTTCTACAGTGAGTTTGAGGCTAAACAACTACCAATTCCTCAGCAAGAATCCTTGTTAGAGCTTCCGCCTGAGAAGAAAGAACTTTTAGAAGAAATTTGGGAATACTTCGCTGGCTACCATGCTTATCGACTGAGTGAGATGACTCACGGAGAATTTCCTTGGAAGAAAGCTCGTAAAGGTCTACCACCTCAAGCAAGTTCAACTGAGCCAATTCTGCTGAATGACATGAAGGAATTAGGTTATCAAAAGCTCGATCGCATTGAACGCGATCGACCTGCATACGAACTAGCAATGTCTGAAACTGTGAACAATGCGTTTGCTTCGGAATCCTTAAATCGTATTGGCAAAGGAGAAGTGCATGACTGGCTCAACTCCCTTCTCGATTGAAGCATCCGATAATTTCAAGCGTTCTTTCAAAAAACTTGCAAAAGTTCACAGAGATAGCTTTGTTGCGCTAATTGGAAAAACTTTGGAAGATTTGATAGACGATCAATATCCCCACAACTCTCGTAATGAACCTCTACCCGGAAAAACTCAGTTACCGGAAGACTGGACATTTCATAAATTGGAAATCAGGTTTGCAAAAGGGGCTTCGGGGCAAATTAGACTGATGTACTTGGTTAACGCTACTACTTGCACAATTAGACTGGTTTGGATTTACAATCATGAGCAGTTTGCGAAACGCCCTGCTAATGATGATCTAAAGAGTGTGCTCAGAGAAATTCTAGATTTTTAAGTCTAAATCCTAACCTAAAATTTGCGGTTACTTAGGCAGCGTATCACTACCGCTCCGATCGCCCTTATCGATTTCTCGTGTCGCGATCGCAACCAGCTTTTGTATAATAACAGAATCTTACCTCTAATCAAACAGCTTGAGGCACAAGGAATAACTTGTTAACTCGTATTACCCAAACACCCTGCCAGTGCGGTGGTCGCCCTTGCATTCAAGGCATGAGAATTCAGGTCAATGATATTTTAGAAATGTTGGCAGAAAATGTCAGTGTAACTGAAATTTTGGAAGACTTCCCCGATTTGGAACCTGAAGACATCCAAGCCTGTCTGCTGTTTGCTGCACGACGCACTGATTTTACTCGATTGACAGCATGAATATTTGGATTGATGCTAAGTTACCCCCCCACCTTGGTGCTTAAATCATACTCATCTTGAATATTTTTGACTCGGAAATTAGCATTAAACTTTTTCTTAAACTGACTTTGTAGCTGCTGTATACTTGTTGTTTGTCTAGGCACACGAGTAGACACGACAAAACATAGCTTCTTGATTTTTTGGGGATTGTCCGAAAGTAATCGGATAGTTGATTCTATTTGTGCAACTGCATGGACAATATCGCTTCCCTTCAACTCCACATATATTTCTACTTCATCCGAAGGCATAAGTGCGTAGTCACAACGCAAAGTCTCGTTATCACTGATCGCGCAGCCATCAACCTTAATTGTTAATATTTTGTCTTGATTTGGGTTGAGGAAAGTTATTTTACTTTTGTTTTCCTGCAATACAATTTTTGTGTCACATCTATATTCCTCACACTCTGGAATACTTTTCATATACAAATTCAAACTAAGTTCAGAAGTTGCTCGAATTCAATAGCTAGGTCATCAGAAACAGCATCAATCACTTTTGCATCTATCAACCCAGTCTCAGGACACACAATACTACTGCATTTTCCATCCATTAAAACATAGGCTGAAAGATCGGAAACATCTACTGATTTGTATCTAGACACAATTTTTTCTAATTGACGCTGCACATCTCCGCTGGATTCCTGATAAAGGAGACCAGCCTGGAGTAAATTATTAAATGCTGTTAGGATATAGGGACTATGGGTCGTTATGAAGAATTGAAGTTGCTCCTTGCGACAATTAAATACAGTAGCAATCAGTTCGACAACATTACGCTGTGCGCTGGGAAATAAATGCGCTTCTGGCTCCTCAATATACACTGTCTGCCCGATACCCGATGAAGTTAGAAAAGGTAGTGCAGCTAGCATGATTGTCAGAGGCAATGTTTCCTGTTGACCTGAAGATGAGTTTGCAATACTAATCCGTCTTCCATCTGCCACCTCCAGAAAGTCTTTCCCTTTTTCGTGTACGTGCTTCCCACATAGAGAATTTTCTATTAGCCTGTCTATTTCCTCTTGTATATCTTTGGCATTTGTTTCTGCAAGCCTACTTCTAGATACTATAGCGGAACGTTTTATATTTTCATATGTTGAACCAAACTCTCTTAGAAATGGATCTAGCGCGTTATTACTCGACAAAAAAGAAAAGATGTTATTCTGAAGATTAGCAAAAAAAGAGCGGCCGGCAGGAATAAACAACTGACTAAACGCTGCCTCTCGACTGATAGATTTTACTAAAGATTCTACAAAGAAATCTCTCAAAACCTGGTTGATTACATATAGCCGATCGAAACTCTCATACTTAGGATATTCTTCAGAATATTGAGCTATTATTTTTTTTAATAAATTGCGTAGCTCTGTAAATTCCTTCTTGAATAATTCTGAATAGCTGAGCACAATCTTGCCTTTAGACTCCTTTTTTTTACTAACTTCTATAAAAATGTTTGCAATCTCATACCTGATAAAAAAATCTTGTTTTCCCCAAGAAGCAGGAGGAAAATATTCCTCAAATTTTTTGGAATAGTTGGAATCTAGATTGCGTTTTGTCTGCTCGTTCTCTACAACAGATAAAATTTCCCATACGAAGTTCTTAAAATAGAAAAGAAGTTTGGCGCAAACACTTTTACCACTGGCTTGGGGGCCAATCAGTATATTTATGCGCTTGATCTCAATCTCCAAATCTGTGATACCAGCAAAGTTTTTAACTGTTAATTTTTCAGCCATAACTGGAATTCAAGCACGGGAAAGGGTTCTACTATATTTTAACATTCAACTTTGACTTTCTCGGTTTGTAGTAAAGACTTTATTCCTTATTAGATCAAAGATTTAAGAAAGGAATGAAGTCCTTACTACAAACTGTATCAAATCGGATTATTTTCCCACACCAGCCGGTTGCTGACGGTTTCGCACTTCCAGAAAAATCAACAAAGCATTAACATCAGCCGGATTCACCCCACCAATCCTCGATGCTTGGCCAATAGTCAATGGCCTCACCTTTGTCAACTTTTCCCGCGACTCCTTCGAGAGAGTTGTAATTGCCATGTAATCCAAATCCGCAGGCAATTGCCGGCGTTCGTGTTTGGCAATGTCATCGATTTGATTTTGCTGTCTTTGCAGATAGCCAGAATATTTGATGTCAATTTCTGCACCATCTTTCTCAGCCAACTTCAGACTAGAATTGCCTAAATTGTAGCGTTCCAAATCCACATAATGAAAACCCGGACGGCGCAGCAAATCAGCGAGAGTAATTGAACCTTTAATCGCTTGTTGGGTGTCAGCAAAAATTGCCTTACCAACTTCCTCGTGTTCTTTCACCCGGGTCGAGTACAAGCGTTCTTTCTCTGCCACAATATTAGCTTGTTTCCGCTCGAACAACTCCCAGCGCCGATCGCCAATCAAACCAATTTCCCGTCCCAGGGTCGTCAAGCGTTGATCCGCATTGTCCGATCGCAACAACAACCGATATTCCGATCGCGAAGTCAGCATCCGGTAAGGTTCCCGCAAATCCTTCGTACACAAATCATCGATCAGAGTACCGATATAACTTTGCTCGCGAGGAAACACAATCATCTCCTGATTTTTCGCGAATCTAGCCGCATTAATCCCCGCCACAATCCCCTGTGCAGCCGCCTCCTCATATCCAGTCGTACCGTTCACCTGACCCGCGCAAAATAGCCCTTCAATCTTCTTAGTCATCAGCGTTGGAAAGCACTGAGTTGCCGGCAAATAATCGTACTCCACAGCATAAGCAGGGCGCATCATCTCGCACTTTTCCAAACCAGGAAGAGTCCGCAACATTTGCAATTGCAAAGTTTCCGGTAAACCAGTAGAAAAACCTTGGATATAAAGTTCAGGAATATCTCTCCCTTCCGGTTCAATAAAAATCTGGTGACTTTCCTTATCCGCAAACCGCACAATCTTATCTTCAATACTCGGACAATAGCGCGGACCCTTCGCATCAACCCAGCCGCCGTAGACTGGAGAAAGGTGCAAGTTATCTCTAATTAACTGGTGAGTTGCTGGCGTAGTTCGAGTCAAATAACAAGGCATTTGTTCCCGTTCGATCCAAACTTCTGGATCGAAACTAAACCAGCGAATATCTGTATCTCCCGGCTGCGGTTCCAGGTTTGTGTAATCGAGGGTGCGTTTGTCAACTCTTGCCGGAGTTCCTGTTTTTAACCTGCCAGTTTCAAAGCCCAAACGGTTGAGAGTTTCCGTCAAACCAACGGCGGCAAATTCTCCAGCGCGTCCAGCCGGCATCGACTTATTGCCCACCCAAATTGTGCCGCCTAAAAAAGTGCCTGTTGTCAGAATTACGGCTTTGCATTCAAAGGCGACACCGAAGTATGTTTCAACTCCGATTACTTCTTCGTTTTTGCCCAAAACTAAGTCTGTCACCATCGCTTCCCGGATGGTCAAATTCTCTTGATTTTCAACAATATTGTTCATGACAGCGGCGTATTCCCGCTTGTCTGTTTGTGCTCTCAGCGCCCACACTGCGGGGCCTCTCGAAGAGTTGAGGATGCGTTTTTGTAAGTAAGTGCGATCGGCCATTTTGCCAATTTCGCCACCTAACGCATCCACTTCGTTAGTGAGTTGAGTTTTAGCCGGGCCGCCGACAGCGGGATTGCAAGGTTGCCACGCAATTTTGTCGAGGTTGAGGGTAAGGAGAAGGGTGCGACAGCCGAGGCGAGAAGTGGCGAGGGCGGCTTCGCAGCCGGAGTGTCCGGCACCAACTACGATGATATCGAAACTGTCTTGGAATTGTACTGGTGTTTGTGCGGTCATGGTCTGCGTTTGAGCGGCAAGGACTCGTACTTTATTTTAGCAGTAATGTCGAGGGTTTTGGGATTGATTTTTTGGCAAAAATATTGATTGGTGATTTTTAACCGCAGATGAACGCACATGAAGGCGGATGGATGTCTGGTTTAATCTGAAGTTGGCTGGTCGATTAGGATAAAATTAGGGCATATTAATTGAGTGAAGATTATGCGATCGACTGCCAGCGACCAAAAGGGCAAAATTACCACAACCTTGTGAGGGCGACAAGGCACATCTGAATGTTTAAAACTTCCAGGCCCAAGCGAGCCCCTGTGAGGAGTATTCCCCCTCGAAAAGCTGGGAATTGCACTCGACATAAAAAATCAAAGATTGGATCTTTTGCCGATTAGCCAGACCGAAACTTATCTGACAATTTTGTAGATTGCTCCCCAACAGCTAGAAAATTACCTACTTCTTCTCTACTCTTCCTTCGCGTCATAAGCCTCTTCGCAGTTAAATAATTCCGTACAATTGCAGTTTTACGCTATGTTAGACAAAAAAATCTCAACAAGCGTACACAACAAATGAAATATTTCTTCTTATCCGACGGCTGGAAAATTGGGCGCGTCTGGGGGGTTGGCGGCGAGTGGACAGCAGCCGGCTGGAGACGCCAGCCAGACATCCAACAGCTCAACCTCTGCCTTTGGGATCGCAAAGAAAAAATGTGGCTCTACCGCGTAGAAGACGCCGTACTCATGGTAGAAGTCCAACCCGGAGCCACCCTCGATCCCGCCGATCCCGCAAAAAATATCGGCAACGTCACGCTTACCAGACTGATCGATGCCGAGCAAGTCCTCGAACGCCTCGGGACGATCGCCGCCCGCTGCGAAATGGGCAACCCGCAACTAATGTAATGCCCAACATATTGCAATCGGTTCTAACACTCGATACACTTCTTTAAATAACTTTCATTTTTATGCTTCCACCTTTGAAGGTAGATGGCATTCGGCAAAAGGCAGAGTTTAAACCCAGCAGGTAACTGCTGGGGATTCAGAATCTGAATTTTCCGTAAAAATAGACATCATCACTTACACCTTGGAGAACCGCAGTCAATGGGACTACCCTGGTATCGCGTACACACAGTCGTCTTAAATGACCCAGGCCGATTGATTTCTGTACACTTAATGCACACTGCCCTCGTGGCAGGTTGGGCCGGCTCGATGGCCCTTTACGAACTAGCAGTTTTTGACCCCACAGACCCAGTTCTGAACCCGATGTGGCGTCAAGGGATGTTCGTGTTGCCGTTCATGACTCGCTTGGGAGTCACGGGTTCTTGGGGCGGTTGGAGCATCACGGGCGAAGGTAATGTCGATCCTGGCTTCTGGTCTTTTGAAGGCGTCGCCGTCGCTCACATCATCCTCTCGGGCCTGCTGTTCTTAGCCGCAGTTTGGCATTGGGTATTTTGGGACTTAGAACTTTTCAGAGACCCTCGCACCGGCGAACCCGCCCTCGACTTGCCAAAAATGTTTGGCATTCACCTGTTCCTCTCCGGCTTGCTCTGCTTCGGCTTCGGCGCATTTCACCTTTCGGGACTTTTCGGTCCGGGAATGTGGGTGTCCGACCCCTACGGCCTGACCGGTCACGTCCAGCCAGTGGCACCTTCTTGGGGCCCTGAAGGCTTTGACCCGTATAATCCGGGCGGCATAGTGGCTCACCACATTGCAGCGGGCGTAGTCGGCGTAATTGCCGGTTTGTTCCACTTGACAGTGCGGCCGCCGGAACGTCTTTACAAAGCCCTGCGGATGGGGAATATCGAAACTGTACTTTCTAGCAGTATCGCTGCCGTGTTCTTTGCAGCTTTTGTGGTTGCGGGTACGATGTGGTACGGTTCTGCTGCTACTCCGATCGAGCTTTTTGGCCCGACTCGCTATCAGTGGGACGGAAACTATTTCCAACAAGAAATCGATCGCAGAGCTCAAGCTAGCTTAGCCGGAGGCCAAAGCTTCCAAGAAGCTTACGAACAAATTCCCGAAAAATTGGCTTTCTACGACTACGTGGGCAACTCTCCAGCTAAAGGCGGTTTGTTCCGCGCCGGCGCGATGGTCAACGGCGACGGTATTGCTAAATCTTGGCTGGGTCATCCAGTATTTACTGACAGCGAAGGTCGGGTATTGTCGGTTCGCCGCCTCCCCAACTTCTTTGAAACTTTCCCAGTAATTTTGACGGACAAAGATGGAGTCGTTCGCGCTGACATCCCCTTCCGCCGCGCTGAATCAAAATACAGCTTTGAACAAAGCGGAGTTACTGTCAGCTTCTACGGCGGCGAACTTAACGGTCAAACCTTTAATAATCCTCTAGATGTTAAGAAGTTTGCTCGCGCCGCCCAAAAGGGTGAAGTATTTGATTTCGATCGCGAAACCTTGAATTCTGACGGGGTTTTCCGCACTTCCACTCGCGGTTGGTTCACTTTCGGACACGTTTGCTTTGCTTTGCTGTTCTTCTTCGGCCATCTCTGGCACGGTTCTCGGACTATTTTCCGCGACGTGTTTGCTGGAGTTGAGTCCGACATGGAAGAACAAGTCGAGTGGGGCTTGTTCCAAAAGGTGGGCGACTTGACCACAAGAAAAGAAGAATCTCTCTAGATTTCGGCCGCCTCTGGGTAGCCGGGAAACTTCCCCAGTGCACAAAAACCCGGTTTCTTGAAGAAACCGGGTTTTTTTAGTTAATAATAAAACCAGCAATTAAGATAAAATAATACGGCAAGGGAAGATAGGGAAAATTTAACATGGAAAGCGTTGCTTACATTTTGATTCTGGCTTTAGCCTTAGGCGTACTATTTTTTGCGATCGCCTTTCGGGAACCTCCCCGGATTGGCAAATAATTAGCTATACGCCTCCAGCAAGTCCAAAAAATCCTGAACCGGACTGCCGTGTGCCCGCATCATAGCGATCTAATTTGGTGCGGGACTATTTCACGGGTGTGTGCTAAGTCATTTTTCTAGTCCAGCCATTCATCACACCCCGCGCGGTTAGATGAATGGTAATTTGCTGGCAATGCCTGTTACAATCAGCAATCATGCGCTGTTCCTCCTGCCAACACACAAATAGCCGCGTTCTCGAATCGCGCTCAGCCGAATCAGGTCAAAGCATCCGTCGGCGGCGCGAGTGTTTGAGCTGCCAGCACCGCTTCACAACTTACGAACGCATAGAATTTGTGCCGATTACGGTGATCAAGCGGGACGGCAAGCGCGAATCTTTTGACAGGTCAAAATTAGTCAGGGGACTGATTCGGGCTTGCGAAAAAACCGGTTTGTCTTCCGGGCATCTCGAAACCCTGGCAGAAGAAATCGAGGCCGGGCTCCAAGGTCGATCGCTCCGAGAAATCGCCAGTTCAGAAATAGGGGAACTGGTGCTGTTGCACCTGCGACCGCTCAGCGAAGTCGCTTATGTCCGTTTTGCCTCAGTATATCGGCAATTTCGAGGCATCCGAGATTTTGTAGATACCCTAAATCACCTTCAGAATCCCCTCAACGAAGCTGAAGTTACAGAAACAGGGACAAATTTTGACGCAGATTTGCCGGATTCGGAAGCAGTCGATCGAGAAAGCCCAGCATCCTGCGCTACTCCCAGCTAAGCTCGCTTAAATTAATTTTAAACCAGTATGCGGGTAAGTTATAATAGTCTACTTGACTCGGAATGTTAAGATTAAACGTTTTAACACAGAGTATGGAGTAACAGTAATGGCAAGCGCTGGTGTGCAGTTGCACCCGGCAAAAGTTAGCAAAAACTGACTTTAGTAAAAGATTTTGAAAAAAGTTAACCGCTTTTTCACCAAAATCTCGAATATCTGCCGGCACAAACGAAAAACATGAAGGAGAGAAATCCTAGGAAACTATTCGCATGGTCAATCTCAAAACCACAGTCAAAGACATCGGCTTTACTCACGAAGATTTTGCAGCCCTACTTGATAAATATGACTATCACTTTAGCCCGGGCGATGTAGTAGCCGGTACAGTTTTTAGTATAGAACCGAGGGGCGCTCTGATTGATATCGGTGCTAAAACAGCAGCGTACATTCCCATTCAGGAAATGTCCATCAATCGAGTGGAAAGCCCTGAAGAGGTATTGCAATCAAACGAAACCAGAGAATTTTTCATTCTAACCGATGAAAATGAAGACGGACAATTAACCCTGTCCATCCGGCGCATCGAGTATATGCGGGCGTGGGAAAGAGTGCGACAACTGCAAGCAGAAGATGCCACAGTACGATCGCAAGTATTTGCCACCAACCGCGGCGGCGCACTCGTGAGAATAGAAGGCTTGCGAGGCTTTATTCCCGGTTCTCACATCAGCACCCGCAAACCGAAGGAAGAATTGGTCGCCGAAGAATTACCATTAAAATTCTTAGAGGTAGACGAAGACCGCAACCGCCTAGTGTTGAGTCACCGCCGCGCCTTAGTCGAGCGCAAGATGAACCGCCTCGAAGTCGGGGAAGTTGTCATCGGTACAGTGCGCGGTATCAAGCCCTACGGTGCCTTTATCGACATCGGCGGAGTCAGCGGCTTGCTGCACATCTCCGAAATTTCGCACGATCACATCGATACGCCTCATAGCGTCTTCAATGTCAACGACGAAGTGAAAGTGATGATCATTGACTTGGATGCCGAGAGAGGGCGGATTTCTCTCTCCACCAAGCAGTTGGAACCGGAACCGGGCGCGATGGTCAAAAATCGCGAATTGGTGTACGAAAAAGCTGAGGAAATGGCAGCTAAGTTCCGCGAGAAAATGCTCGCTCAAAAGCAAGCTAAAGCAGGCATAGACGTTCCTGCCGACTCAACTGATGATGATGATATCTCCGACGAAATACTCGAAGATGTGCCCTCAGCAATGGAAGAGGATGTGCCGGAAGCAGCACCTGAAGCAGCAGCACCTGAAGCAGCAGCACCTGAAGCAGCAGCACCTGAAGCAGCAGCACCCGAAGCAGTATTAGATGTAGAGGAAGAAATTTCTCCTGCGATGGTGGAATAACATCGCAGTCACTGTGATTTAAAGAGGGGATTTCCCCTCTTTTTTTTGCCTTAAACGTCCCAATTACAATCATCAATTATAGCAACCGCTTTCGTCGGTTATGGCGTAAACTGGAAATAGTCCCTTTTGCTCGCCTTGCGATCCTCTTCTGCAAGCTTCGCTAACGCACGACTCACGGCCAAACCCTACAGCTACGACCTACGTCATGCGGTTATTCAAGCTATCAAGCTAGATGGCTTAAAGATTACGCTCAGCAAGTATAGTGTTCAACAGAGCGTCGCAACACGATCGGCTTGTGGTTGAAGCGACAAACCCAAACAGGTGACTTTCTAGCATTGCCAAACGGGCCTCCGGGTAACGGTCATAAAATTACTGACGCTTGAAAAATTCCGTGAGTTTGCCAAAACTAATGGGGATAAAACCCAGGTGGAGATGGCTAAACTTTGGGAGGGTGAGATTAGCAATTCACGATCGGGATAGCTTCGCTTCACGCACGATCTCACGAGCCTTGAAAAAAATAGGGTTTACTCGAAAAAAAAGACCTACCGCTATTGCGATCGGGATGAAGTCAAGTGGCAGGCTTTTTTAATTTAGTTGTCAAGCATCCCTCCGGATCGGATTGTGTATGTTGATGAATCAGGCCTGGATAGCCGATAAGCTGTCGCGCATTTAAATTGCATATTCGGGGCGGGCTAGAAGCCCACCCCACAAGAGTTTGATTGTTTTTTGACAGACAATTTAAATGCAGAACAGCTTATCAATATGATTATGCTTGGAATGAACGAGGTCAACGCTTCCATGCACTGCAATCGGGGCGACGCGAGGCTAGGGTAAATACGATAGCGAATGCTTTTTGTAACCAAAAATTTATCGCCCCTTTTACAGTCCTTGGAGCGTGTAATCGAACAGTTTTGAAATTTGGCTAGAAACAAGTTTACTTCCAACACTTGTGACAGGACAGGTGGTGGTGATGGATCATGCCACGTTTCATAAAGGTGGTCGGATTCAGGAATAGACTCAAAGTGTAAGATGTAGACTGTTATATTTACCGCCGTACTCTCCAGATTTCAACTTGCATTGAACAATGCTGGTCTTGGCTAAAAATTCGAATTCGTAAACTTCTCGCTCAGTTTGATTGTTTACGTTTTGGCGATCGAGGCGGTCTTACGCATTGCGTCCGGCGCCGACGAAAACGGTTGCTATAATACAGCCTATTCCAGGTTTATGAAGTGTAGGGACAAAGGCTTTCGCCGTGTCCCTACGGGTGTACTTTATAAGCGTGGAATCTCCTGTATTTCCTATATATGTAAGATTTACTACTTGTCGAGCGATTTTTTTCAGGTTATAATTATTTCCAACTATCAAATTATTGACCTTAATTAAATTCATGCAGAAAATTCCCGGCTATCGGATCGTCGAACAACTATACTCCGGCACTCGCACCGCTGTCTATCGCGCCCTCCCCATTGATAGTCAAGCTCCCGTCGTGCTAAAGTTGTTACAAAAAGACTATCCTACTTTTAGCGAGCTAATCCAATTTAGGAATCAATATGCCCTCGGTCAAAACTTAAATATAGCTGGAATAGTTAAAATATACAACTTAGAATTCGCTCAAAACCGTTACATCTTGAGCATGGAAGATTTTGGAGGAATATCTTTAGAAGAATATCTCAGAAAACAAAGCGAACAGTTGGCAATTCACCAATTCTTAAAGATTGCTGTCAAATTAGCTAATATTTTACAAAGTCTGCACCAAGAACGCATTATCCATAAAGACATCAAACCGGGAAATATTCTGATTAACCCCAATACTCAAGAAATAAAAATTACAGATTTCAGCATTTCTTCATTACTGCCACGAGAAACTCAAGAAATTCAAAACCCAAATGTTTTAGAAGGAACTCTAGCTTACATTTCCCCAGAACAAACTGGGCGGATGAATAGAGGAATTGACTATCGCAGTGACTTTTATGGGTTGGGTGTGACGTTTTACGAAATGCTAACGGGACAATTGCCGTTTGAAAGCGACGATCCATTAGAATTAATCCACTGTCATTTAGCCGTGCAACCTCCTAATATAAAGGAATTACAGCCAGAAATTCCGACAATTATAGCGCAAATAGTCAATAAATTAATAGCTAAAAATGCCGAAAATCGCTATCAGAGTGCAGCAGGATTGAAATACGATTTAGAGAGATGTTGGCAGCAATGGCAGGAAACGGGGGAAATTCGAGATTTTGTTTTGGGAGAGAGGGATTTGAGCGATCGCTTCCTGATTCCCGAAAAACTTTACGGCAGAGAAATAGAAGTTAAGACATTACTAGAAGCCTTCGATCGCGTTGCTAATGGCACATCCGAGTTAATGTTAGTAGCCGGGTTTTCTGGAATAGGAAAAACCGTAGTCGTCAACGAAGTGCATAAGCCCATTGTTAGGCAACGGGGTTATTTCATCAAAGGTAAGTTTGACCAATTCAATCGCAATATTCCTTTCAGTGCTTTTGTGCAAGCATTCCGCGATTTGATGGGACAACTACTCTCGGAATCGGATAGCCAATTAGAAAAATGGAAGACAAAACTTCTGTCAGCTTTAGGGGATAATGGGCAAGTAATTATTGAAGTTATCCCCGAACTAGAACAAATTATTGGCAAACAACCTGCTGCACTCGAACTATCCGGTGCAGCGGCACAGAATCGATTTAATTTGCTGTTCCCAAAATTCATTCAAGTATTTACTAATCCAGAACATCCTTTAGTGATGTTTTTAGATGACTTGCAATGGGCAGATTCGGCATCATTGAATTTAATGAAGTTGCTGATAGCTGAATCACAAGCTGGTTATTTACTGGCGATTGGCGCTTATCGAGATAACGAAGTATCTCCCGTGCATCCGTTGATGTTGACGTTGGATGAAGTGAAAAAAGCCGGGGCGACGGTGAATACGATGACCCTGGCGCCATTGAGTCAGGAAAGTTTGAATCAATTGGTGGCAGATACACTCAATTGTTCGGCAGAACTAGCACAACCGCTGACGGAATTGGTCTATCAAAAAACCAAAGGAAATCCTTTTTTTGCGACCCAGTTTCTCAAGGCATTACATCAGGATGGGTTGATTAGTTTCGAGACAGAGGTAAGATATTGGCAATGTGACATCGCTAAGGTGCGTCAAGCGGCGCAGACGGATGATGTGGTGAAGTTTATGGCGCAGCAATTGCAGAAACTTTCCATAGAAACGCAGGATGTGTTGAAGTTGGCGGCTTGTATTGGGAATCAGTTTGATTTGAATACGTTGGCGATCGTTTATGAAAAGTCTCAGTCAGAAACAGCAGCCAACTTGTGGAAAGCACTACAGGAAGGATTTATTATACCTCAAAGTCAAGTTTACAAGTTTTATCTAGGGCAGAAGCAAGAAAATATTAATCAAAAGGTAGAGCAAACAGTTAATTATAAATTTCTCCACGATCGCGTTCAACAAGCGGCTTATTCCCTGATTCCTGACACTCGAAAACAGCCGACTCACTTAAAAATTGGACAGCAATTATTGAAGGCAACTCCCCTAGCAGAAAGAGAGGAAAAACTCTTAGAGATTGTCAATCAATTAAACCAGGGTGCAGAGGCGATCGCATCACTAGGCGATCGCCTCGAACTGGCAACACTCAACCTAGCTGCGGCACAAAAGGTAAAATCGTCAACCGCTTATCGGGCAGCAATGGAGTATTTAACCACAGGCATTCAATTGTTACCTAGTGATGGTTGGCAACAAAGCTACAAACTGACTTTAGGACTGTACGAATTAGCCGCAGAAGTTTCTTGTCTAAGTGGTGATTTCCAACAAATGGAACATTTTGTGGATGCAGTGTTCCAGCAGGCACGGAAATTGTTAGACAAGGTGAAAGTTTACGAAGTCAAAATTTTGGCGGATGTGGCTCAGAGTCACCAGTTAGAAGCCATTAAAACCGCCCTCTCCGTGCTGGAGTTATTGGGCGTGGCGTTTCCAAAGGAACCCACACAAATAGATATTGCTCAAAGTTTGCAAGAAACCCAGACGATGCTAGCAGGAAAACAACTGCAAACATTATTGGAACTGCCAGAAATGGTAGACCAGGAAGCAATGGCAGCAATCCGAATTTTGGCATCGATGACAGCGGGTGTCTATGTAGCAGTTCCCGCCCTTTTGCCGTTGGTTGTATTTAAACAAGTGCAACTATCAGTGCAATATGGAAATGCAGCAGTGTCGGCATCGGCTTATGCCTGGTACGGGGTGAGTTTGTGTGGTGTGATGGGCGCGATTGATGAGGGTAATCAAGCCGGGGAACTGGCGTTAGCACTCTTGTTGCGGTTCAAAAGTAATGAATTCAAGGCCAGCACTTACAACTTAGTATATCCATTTGTAAAACCCTGGAAATATCACATTCAGGCTTCTCTGAAGCCTCTAGTTGAAGGATACCATAGCGGTTTAGAAAACGGAGCGCTGGAATATGCTGGCTACTGTGCTTGGAATTACTGCTATTTGTCCTTTTTCTCCGGTAAAGAACTCTCGGTTTTGCAACAGGAGATGATGGCGTACAATCAAGCGTTGCGACAGCTTAAACAAGTAGCGCACAATTATGTCAAAATTTTTCACCAATCAGTTTTAAATTTACTGGGTCAGTGCGAATACCCTTGGCAGATTCAGGGGACAGTGTATGACGAAGAAATGATACTGTCACAGCAAAAAGTAGATGATTTGTACGAGCTTGCTGTGCTTTATATCAGCAAGCTGATTCTTTGTTACCTTTTTCAAAAATGGGAATATGCTAAAGACGTAGCAGACTCCACCAAACAATACCTGGCGGCTGCACCTGGGTCTTTCAAAATTACGGTATTCCATTTTTATGATTCACTGACTCAGCTTGCAGAGTTGTCAGATATACAGGGGTTAGAACGAGAGCAACTACTGCAACGAGTGCAAGAAAATCAAGCTAAATTGCAAAATTGGGCAGAACACGCCCCCATGAATTTTTTGCATAAATGGCAGTTGGTAGAAGCAGAAAAATTCCGAGTTTTGGGACAGAAGATAGAAGCCATTGAGCTATATGACAAAGCGATCGCCCTAGCCAAAGAAAACGGCTACATCCAAGAGGAAGCACTCGCCAACGAACTCGCTGCCAAATTCTACCTCAATTGGGGTAAAGAAAAAGTTGCCGCTGGCTATATGCAGGAAGCGTATTACTGCTACACCCGTTGGGGTGCGAAAGCCAAAATTGAGGATTTGGAACAGCGCTATCCTCAACTACTTCAGCCCATCCTATATCAACAAACACTCAGCCTCAATCCTTTAGAAAGTTTTGCCACAGCAAGTAGCATTTCTGTTCGTACATCCACTCACTCTTCTGGGGGTACTACCGCTGTTTCTGATGCGATCGACTTTTCTTCAGTTCTCAAAGCCGCTCAAGCCATTTCAAGCACAATTCAACTAGATGAGTTACTCCCACAACTGACTCACATTATTCTCCAAAACTCTGGTGCTAACCGATGTGTCTTGCTTTTTGCCGAGCGAAACCAATGGCAAGTGAGAGCGATCGCAACACCCGCAATGACTGAGTTACGATCGGACTCTTTAGATAATAATCCTAATATTCCCATTAAACTGATTCAGTACGTTAAGAACGCGCGAGAAGTGGTAGCGATCGATAACTTGAAAACCGATTTACCTGTAATTGGTGATTATTTACTTCAATGTCAGCCAAAAAGTGTTTTGTGCCTGCCGATTATCGATAGAGGAGATTTAGTAGGTATTCTGTACTTGCACAATGAAGCGACGGCGGGGGTGTTTACAAGCGATCGCATTCTTGTTATCAATTTTCTCTGCACTCAAGCTGCCATTTCCTTAGTTAACGCTCGACTTTATCAACAGGCGCAAAACTATGCTCAAGAACTAGAACAAACTCAATTACAAATTGTGCAAAGCGAGAAAATGTCAGCTTTAGGTAATCTAGTCGCTGGAGTAGCGCACGAAATTAACAATCCACTTGGTTTTATTGCTGGCAATTTAACGGAAGCGGAAAAGAATTTAAGCGACTTGATAGAACACCTAAATTTACACTATTCAAAAGCCTCTGTTACTGATATTGAAAACCATGCAGAAGAGATAGATTTAGAGTATCTTCTAGAAGATTTTCCGAAAATAATTGCTTCCATGCAAGTGGGATGCGATCGCATCAAAAACATCAGCACCAGCCTTCGGACATTCTCCCGCGCCGACAAGGATTACAAAGTACCTTTCAATATTCACGATGGTATCGATAGCACGCTCATGATTCTCAAACATCGCCTCAAAGCGTCGGAGGAACGGCCGGAAATTCAGATCCTTAAAGAATATAATAACATCCCCTCAATTGAGTGTTTTCCCGGTCAGTTAAATCAGGTGTTTATGAATATTCTGGCGAATGCGATCGATATGTTTGATGAAATGGCACAAACTCGTTCTTTTGCAGAACTGAAAGCAAATCCGCAAGAAATAACTATCAAGACTGAATTGTTGACTAATTCAAACCAGCTTGCTATCTACATTCGAGACAATGGTTTAGGGATGCCCGAAGCAGTAAAACGCCGTATTTTCGATCATCTATTTACTACAAAAACTGTCGGAAAAGGGACGGGATTGGGATTGGCGATCGCACGGCAGATTGTAATTGAGAAACACTCTGGTATGCTAGAAGTGAGTTCAACTTTAGGTCGAGGTACAGAATTTACGATTTCAATTCCCTGCGGATCGTTAGCTCGGTAATTTATATAGCACTTCTAAATGATTCACAAAAATTCATAGGTTATAATGGTTATGGAGTATAATAATACTTTTATACTGGAGAAAGGATATGGCTTTTCTAACTTTAATAACTTTCGAGATCGCGTATTAGCTTGCTTCTCTAATTAGGTAAAAATATTACCGTAAGTTCCAGAGAGCCTTCGCAATCATGGAAAATCTTCCGGTAGACAGATGCAGCGATCGCCCTTTTAACTCACACAAGCGATCGCTCTGCCTAAAGAAACATCGCCTTTAGCCTGCTAATTTGTTAAGATTTATAAACATCAGGGACATCCGCACAGGGGCAAACTCATCATAATTCTCAGGCAAGAACAAACCAGACGAGCAAAATATACAACATAATGCTTAGAAATTTCTTGCCCTGACGCTCAAAGGCAAGCTGATAATGAACATCGAACTTTTGAAAGAAAAATTAGAAGAACTCAAAAAACGTCCCAATTCTAGCAAAGGAACGATCGACCAAATCGAAAAATGGTTAATCGGTTCCCACATTTTGCAGAGATTGCGGATTAACCCTTACTACGTCGCAGGCGATACAGTCAAGAATGTTAAAAGAATTACTTCGGAATTTCTGCACGGAGTAAAAGCCGGCGCTTTTGATTTGCATTGGGATATTCACTGTCCGCACTGCAACATGATAGCAGACGAATTCCAGGATTTGGCAGACACATCAGAAATGTCTTTTTGCCCGATGTGCGATCGCGAGTTTAAAATTGATTTGCTCGATCGCGTCGAAGTTACTTTCTCCCTGAACAAAGAAATCGAAGACCCGCAACTGCGGCCCGTCTGCGCTCCCCCTCCCGTGCTCCAGAACAAACTGCAACTGGTAACGCCTCTCTTCTGCACCGAATCCGAGACTGTCACCCTAGAAAAAGGTCGATATCGGTACTGCTGTCCCCTGACTTTAGCTAAAGGGATTTTAAAGGTTGAAGGCGAAGAAACAGAAAGCATACAAGAAATTAAACTCAAGCAGTTGGCCGGCAAAGATTTTGACAAAACAGAGCTGACGGTGCGTCCGGGAAAAGTTAAGATAGAATTAACTAATACCGAACACAATTTATCTGGGCTGATTTTGCATTCAGATGAATTGCCCGACGAACTGACATTAGAACAACTCCCCCTGCGGCTGTCAGGAATCCAACTGCTTCATCACCCGGATTACAAGCGTTTGTTCGGCGATCGAGTAATATCGAAAAGAGAGCGAGTCAAGATTCGGGCGATTACTATTATGTTTACTGATATTACCGGTTCTACCAGAATGTACGAAACCCTGGGAGATACCACAGCTTACAATATTGTGCGCGATCATTTTGAAATTTTCTTTGAGTCGATCGAGAAATTTGGCGGTAAAGTAATTAAAACCATCGGCGATGCCGTTATGGCTTCTTTTATCAGCAACGAACAAGCAATTATGGCGGCGGCCGCTGCTGTGGCCTGTTTCAGAGAGTACAACTCAACTCGGAAACAATCAGAGTGGATTCAAGTCAGAATTGGCATTCACCGAGGTACGGCTTTGCTGGTAAATCTTAATAATTCGATCGACTATTTTGGTTCCACAGTCAACAAAGCCGCCCGCATTCAAAATCTTTCTAAAAGTGACGAAGTTTCGTTTTCGGAAGAAGTTTATGATGACCAAGCATTTTTAACAGCATTAAAAACTGCTGGAGTCTCCGAAATTCAAAAACGAGTTGAAGATTTAAAGGGGATACAAGGCGCACAAGTCGCTTATACGGCTAGAATTAATACGGAATCTGTAATCGCGCTGTCTGCGGGCGGGGTCGCTAAAAGAAGCTAATTAGGTAAGCAAATATACCTGGTTATTGCCAGCCTTTGATAGCAATCTCTGCAACAGATAACGGGTAGGGACACGGCATTGTCCAAGGCGTGTCAACTTAACGCTGTTTCGCTCAGTCCCTGAGTCCGGCAGGGGTTGAAACCCCCGCCTCAAAGCGAAAGTCCTCGCTATGAGGACTGAAGAACTCATTATATCAATTCCGGCTGCGCCGGAATGATATAGAGGACACGGCAGTGCCGTGTCCCTACGCCAGATTAATTGTAGGGAAACGGCACTGCCGTGTCCTGATTTTGGGTTATATTAATTCCTATGCAACCGGAATTGATATTAGTCCTCATAGCGAGGACTTTCGCTATTAGACAGGGAATTCATTCCCTGGCGGACTGGAGGGTGAGCGAGAGGATTGGCTGGACTGACAGCTTAAGTTGACACCAAGAAGAGCACGGTGCGGTGTCCCTACTTAAAAGCTACAACTCATCATTAAGCTACTTGCGACCCGAAGGCAAAATAAGCTCTAATCAACATAGTGCGAATTACTTAGCCGCACGCTTACCAGATATGTTTGCTGCTAAATAACTGAAGTCCAGGACTTCACATCATGACTTCTAATCAATTATCTCCAGAAAATACACCCGAATCGATCGCACCAGCCGCCCTCGACAGCCAACAATTACCCGAAACCGAAGCCCCCTTTCCGATTGTCGGGATTGCCGCCTCAGCAGGAGGGTTGGAAGCATTCACCGAGTTACTAAACCATTTACCCACCGATACGGGTATGGCGTTCGTGCTGATTCAGCATTTAGCCCCCGATCACAAAAGTCTGCTGAGCGAGATCCTCGCGAGAACGACGCAAATGCCTGTTAATGAGGTAAAAGACGGCATAGCTGTAGAGCCGAATCAAGTCTACGTGATTCCGCCCAACACCAAGATGGTGCTATGTAAAGGCGTGTTGCAACTATCACCCCGCGAGAAGATTTATGGCAAATATATGCCGGGAGATGCGTTTTTTACCTCATTGGCGATCGATCGCGGGCACAAAGCAATTGCCGTAGTTTTATCCGGGGGAGACGGAGACGGTTCACTGGGGCTCAAGGCAATCAAAGCAGCCGGAGGCATGACTTTTGCTCAATCCCAAGACACGGCAAAATTCGATGGTATGCCGACTACCGCTGTTGCCACAGGGAATGTCGATTTTGTTCTGCCGCCGGAAAAAATTGCCGAGGAACTGGCAAACTACAGTCACAGTCCCCTTCTCACTGACCCGCTTCTCCTGACAAAAATTGAGGAATCGCCCGAACAGGGAGATGCCCTGGCAACTATTTTTGCGCTGCTAAAATCGACCGCAGGCGTTGATTTTAGCCACTACAAACCCACCACGATCGCTCGACGCATCCAGCGACGGATGGTGTTGTACAAGCTGGAGAGCTTGGAGGATTACGCCGAATATCTTCGACAAAATTCGGCTGAAGTCACAGCTTTGTATGAAGAAATCCTGATCCACGTTACCAGTTTCTTCCGCGATCCCGAAGCCTTTCAAAAGTTAAAAGAGCTGGTTTTCCCCGCGATTACCCAAAATAAATCGGCAGAAGTTCCGATTCGGATTTGGGTGGCGGGATGTTCCACAGGTGAAGAAGTTTATTCGATCGCCATTTGTTTGTTAGAGTTTTTGAGCGCTCAAATCATCCCGCCTCCGATCCAGATTTTTGCCACGGATATTAGCGAGCAGGCGATCGGCAAAGCAAGGTCTGGCGTCTACTCGGAAAACCAGATGGTAGACGTTTCACCGCAGCGGCGCACTCGCTTCTTTATTCCCCAAGAAGGAGGTAGCTATACAATCAGCAAGGCAGTCCGCGAAATGTGTGTATTTGCGCGACAAGACTTAGGCAGCGACCCGCCTTTTTCCAATATCGATTTAGTTAGCTGTCGCAATGTGCTGATCTACTTGGGAGACTCATTGCAAAAAAAAGTGATGCCCATTTTTCATTACAGTCTTAACCCAACTGGCTTTCTCCTGTTAGGCACTTCTGAGAGTACCGGAAAATTTTCATACTTGTTTACTTCTGTGGATAAAAAGTCTAAAATTTATGCCAAAAAGTTGACTGAGACTCGTGCCACTTTTTCGTTTACGCCGAGTTCCTATCCCGTCGCTAAAGTACGCCAACGGCAGGAAAGCAATGAAAATTTTACGAATAGCTTTGATTTACAGCGAGAAACAGACAAACTGATTTTGCATCGCTATGCCCCAGCAGGTGTGGTTGTCAACGAGCAGATGAACATCCTGCAAGTGCGGGGAGACATCAATCCTTACTTGAGACTGGCATTCGGAACGCCCGACTTAAATTTGCTGACAATGGCAAGGGAAGGCTTGCTGGGTGAGCTTCGCACCGCGATTTATCAGGTACGGACGCAGAACGTGACCGTTAGGAAAGAAGGGGTATCGGTTGAATCGGGCGGACGATCGAGTATTGTCAATTTTGAGGTGATTCCCTTCGGGCCACAGCTCGTCGAATGCTACTTTTTGGTGCTATTTGAAGAAGCTTCACCCGCGGCGCCGGGCCTCAACACTGTTACTTCTGAAAGCTTGGAGCAAGGTGATTTAGAGCGCGAAATTGAGCTGCTGATGCAGGCACTTGCAACCGCTCACCAAGAAAAAACTGCGGCTCAATCGCAACTGGAAGCGGTGATCCAGGAGCAGGAAAGTCTCAACCAAGACCTCAAAGTTGCCAACGAAGAAATCCTATCGAGCAACGAGGAGTTGCAAAGCACCAACGAGGAGCTAGAAACTGCAAAAGAAGAGATTCAAGCCACTAACGAGGAACTCACCACCACTAACGAGGAACTTCGCAGCCGAAATATTGAACAAAGCCTGGTCAATAACGACTTGACAAATTTGCTTGCGAGTATCAATATCCCGATCTTAATGCTGACAAACGATTTACAGATTCGACGCTTTACGCCAACGGCACAGCAAGTTTTTAGTCTGATTCCCACAGATGTGGGACGACCTTTTAGCGACATCCGATCGACTCTGAACGTTCCCGACTTGGAACAGATGATTTTGGAGGTGATTGATACTCTCCACACGAAAGAACAAGAAGTTCAAACTCAAGCGGGATATTGGTACAACCTCCGCATTCGTCCTTACCGCACAACGGAAAACAAGATTGACGGTGCGGTAATGGTTTTGATTGATATTGACGCGCTAAAACGCAGTGCTGCAACCTTAGAGGAATCCCGAAATTATGCTGAGGCGATCGTGGAAACTGCTCCAACGCCTTTAGTCGTCCTAGATCCTGATTTCCGAGTCAACACTGCAAATCGATCGTTCTATGAAACGTTTCAGGTTTCACAGTCAGAAACAGCAAAATCTTCTCTGTTCGATCTAGGCAACGGGCAGTGGAATATCCCCCAATTGCGATGGATTTTGGAAGATATTCTGGTGAGTGATGTTCAGCTTCAAAACTTTGAGTTGGAGCACCTGTTTGAGCATATCGGGCAGAAAACCATGCTGCTTAATGCTTGTAAACTGGAACGAGAAGATCGAGCTTTAATGATTCTGTTGTCGATCGAAGATATCACGGAGCGCAAGCAGTTTGAGACAGTACGATCGCAGTTATTGGAGCAGGAACAGTTTGCCCGCAAACAAGCAGAAACTGCCAACCGTGGTAAAGATGAATTTCTGGCGAATCTCTCCCACGAGCTCCGCAATCCCCTGACTCCGATCCTGGGATGGACACAATTGCTGCGCTCCGGCCAGCTTAAGGAAGCAGCCGCCGATCGCGCTCTAGAGGTGATCGAGCGGAGCGCGAGGGCGCAATCTCAGTTAATCGAAGATATCCTGGATATTGCCAGGGTTACGAGCGGCAAATTGACTCTCAATACCAGTTCGATCGATCTGGTTGTGGTGGTGCAAAGTGCGATCGACGGGGTTCAATTATCAGCGGATGCCAAAAACATTCAAATTGTTTCGCAGTTGATTTCTGCGCCTGTTTTAGGTGATGCTGCTCGCTTGCAGCAAGTTGTGTGGAATCTGCTGTCTAATGCCATTAAGTTTACTCCAGCGGGGGGACGAGTGGAAATCACGCTGCTTGCGATCGACGATCTCGCTCAACTTCGAGTCAGCGACACGGGAAAAGGCATTCGGCGAGAATTCTTGCCGTATATTTTCGATCGTTTCCATCAAGGCGATTCCAGCACCAGTAAGGCTAATCAAGGGCTGGGATTGGGTTTGTCGATCGTGCGCCATCTGGTAGAATTGCACGGGGGAACGGTGCAAGCCGAAAGTCCGGGTGAGGGACAAGGAACTACAATGACTCTGAGGTTCCCGCTGCGATGGTTGCCTCAAAAGTTGACACCGGCGATCGATTTAGAGCAAACTGCTTTGGTAGCGCCTGTAAACGCCTCAAGCGATATCGTCCCCTCTTTGGAAGGCTTGCACATCTTAGCTGTGGACGATCGGCTCGATACCCGGGAATTCTTAGAATTTGTGCTCGAAAGCTACGGGGCTGAGGTTTTGACAGTTGCATCTGCCAGAAGTGCGATCGCTGCTATGAAGGAAAACCCCGGCAGATACGACGTGCTAATCTCCGATATCGGAATGCCAGAGGAAGATGGGTATTTCTTAATTCTAGAAGTGCGAACCCTTGCTGCGGAAGCCGGAGGAGAAATCCCAGCCGTTGCGCTGACTGCGTATGCGAGCGATAAAGATCGGCAAAGGGCGATCGAAGCTGGTTTTCAAATGCATATTTCCAAACCTGTCCAGCCTGTTCAACTAGCATTAACGGTTGCCCATTTAGCAGGAAGATTTTAAATATTGTGGAGTTTTGATTTATGCTGTTTGAGATTAGATTAGGCAGTTAAACTCTTGTCCCCGGAGATCCCCCTAAATCCCCCTTAAGAAGGGGGACTTTGAGTGCTTCATGTCCCCCCCTTCTTAAGGGGGGCTAGGGGGGATCTCCGGATCGAGATTAGGAGGATGATGACCAAATACGCTTGCGTTAACAATTTTTATCCCCCGGAGATCCCCCTAAATCCCCCTTAAGAAGGGGGACTTTGAGAACTCTCTTGTCCCCCCCTTCTTAAGGGGGGCTAGGGGGGATCTCCGGATCGAGATTAGGAGGATGATGACCAAATACGCTTGCGTTAACAATTTTTATCCCCCGGAGATCCCCCTAAATCCCCCTTAAGAAGGGGGACTTTGAGAACTCTCTTGTCCCCGCTTAAGAAGGGGGACTTTGAGAAGACTCTTGTTACCCCCTTCTTAAGCGGGGCTAGGGGGGATCGATCCGAGATTAGGAGGATGATGACCAAATTAAACGACTCCAATTTCCACCTACCTTACAACCCAAAACTCATCCCTATAGCCAAGGAACTTCGGCAAAATCCAACTCCAGCCGAAAAGAGACTTTGGGAAGATTTTCTGAGAAATTTCCCTTTTCGAGTTTTGAGACAGCGACCGATCGACAATTTTATTGTAGATTTTTATTGTGCTGCTTTAAGATTGGTAATTGAGGTTGATGGCGAGAGTCATTTTACCGAACAGGGGAAACAATATGATGCGGAAAGAACAGGGATTTTCGAGGGGTATGGACTGCAAGTTGTCAGGTTTACGAATGTTGATGTGTTGCAGTGTTTTGAGGGAGTTTGTCAGGAGTTGTTGGGTGCGTGCGATCGTCATTCTTAGGGCCAGATCCCCCCTAACCCCCCTTAATAAGCAGGGTGGATTAATTGTCAACGCAATAATGTATCATAGAAGAGGCAATCAGATATTACCATCGGGTAAGACTATCA